>JADGPM010000263.1 GCA_017882425.1 Solirubrobacteraceae bacterium | reverse complement strand
CCTGACGGTGGTGAACGCGACCGTGAACGCGAAGGGCGCCGCCGTTCAGGCGATGGCCGGCCCGTTCGACCTCGGCCGCCCCCACGGCTGCCCGAAGTCCAAGTACGGCGGCAAGACGAAGATCCCGGCCGACAAGGGCGGCGACACGACGGTCATCCAGCCCGTCGGCTCGCCCACCTGATCCGCGCAGCGCCGCCGCGCTGACGCTCTGACGCGCCCTTCCGCCTCGTGCGGGAGGGCGCGTCGTGCTTCAGGCCCGCGCGAGCGCGTCGGACGGCGAGCGTCGAGACGCTTCGCCGGGGAGCATCAGGGAGAGCGCGCCGGCGGCGAGCACGAACGCGACGGACGCCCACAGGCACGCCTCGAGCCCCTGCCACTGGTAGAGCAGCCCGGAGAGCACGGTGCCGGCGAGCCGCCCGCAGGCGTTGGCCATGTAGTAGAAGCCGACGTTCATGGCGACCTTGTCGCCGTCGGCGTAGGCCAGGATCAGATACGAGTGGACGGCCGAGTTCAGCGCGAACACGATGCCGAAGAGGATCAGGCCGACGACGAGGACGGTCGTGGGGTCGACGCCGGCGCCGAGCGCTGTGGCGATCACCGCCGGGAACGCCGCGAGCACGAAGGCCAGTCGTGCGGCGGTCCGTCCGTCGGGGGTGCCGTGCTCGGCGCTGCGCCGGCGCACCAGGCGGGGCGCGGAGGCCTGGACGATGCCGTAGCCGATCACCCAGACCGCCATGAAGGTGCCGACCTGCCAGAAGGTCCAGCCCAGCACGGTGCGCAGGTATACGGGGAGCCCGACGACGAACCACACGTCACGGGACGCGAAGAGAAAGACGCGCGCGGCGGCGAGGATGTTGACCGCGCGGTTGTTGGAGAACATGTGCTTGAACTTCGCCTTGCGGTCGGCGCGTCCAAGGCCGCCGTGCATGAACGGCACCGTCAGGACGAGCGCTGCGAGGACCATCGCGGCGAGCAGGAGCATCGCCGTCCGGAAGCTCGTGACGGTGAGCAGCAGACCGCCGAGGAAGAACCCCACGCCCTTGAGGGCGTTCTTCGAGCCGGTCAGGATGGCGACCCAGCGGTAGAGCGCGCCCGGGGCGTCGTCGGCGACGACGAGCTTCACCGCGCTCTTGGAGCTCATCTTCGTGAGGTCCTTGGCGATCCCGGAGAGCGCCTGGGCCGCCATGACGTAGCCGACGACGAGCCACGCGCTCGGAACCGCGCCGAGCATCAGCAGCGCGACGATCTGGGTGACGAGCCCCATGACGAGGGTCGTCTTGAGCCCGAAGCGCGCGGCGAGGAAGCCGCCGACGAGGTTCGTGATGATCCCGAAGATCTCGTAGAAGGCGAAGACCGTCGCCAGCTGGAACGGCGTGTACCCGAGCCCGTAGAAGTAGAAGAGGACGAGGATGCGGATCGCGCCGTCGGCGATCGTGTCGGCCCAGTAGGCCGCGGTGACGAGCACGTAGTTGTGCAGGTCCCCGCTCCGCTGTGTGGTCTCGCCGCCGGCCACGGTCTCAGTCGAGGCCGTGTGCGACCCGGCGGGCCAGCTCGACGAGCCGGTTCGCGTAGCCCCATTCGTTGTCGTACCAGGCGAGGATCTTCACCTGGGTCCGGTCGGTGACCATCGTGGAGGGCGCGTCGACGATGCCTGAGCGCGGGTCGTCCTTGTAGTCGACGGACACGAGCGGCCGCTCCTCGAAGCCGAGGATGCCCGTGAGCGGTCCGTCGGCGGCGGCGCGCAGCAGTCCGTTCACCTCCTCCACGGTGGTCGGGCGGGCGACCTCGAACACGCAGTCGGTGAGGGATGCGTTCAGCAGCGGGACGCGGACCGCCAGCCCGTCGAGCCTGCCTCGGAGCTCAGGGAAGATGAGCCCGATCGCCGTCGCCGAGCCGGTCGTGGTCGGGATGAGCGACAGACCGGCAGCCCGAGCGCGCCGCAGATCCTTGTGCGGCGCGTCGACGATCGTCTGGGTGTTCGTCAGGTCGTGGAGCGTCGTGATCGAGCCGCGCTCGATGCCGAGGCCCTCGTGGATCACCTTCACCACCGGCGCCAGGCAGTTCGTCGTGCACGACGCGGCCGTGACGATGTCGTGCACGCCCGGGTCGTAGCGGTCGTCGTTGACGCCGACGACGATGTTCAGTGCGCGATCGTCCTTGACGGGCGCCGCGACGACGACCTTCCGCACGCCGCGCTCGAAGTACGGGGCGAGCAGCTCGGGCGTGCGAAACCGGCCGGTGCACTCGAGCACGACGTCGACTCCGAGCTCGTCCCACGCGACGTCTGCAGGGGAGCCGGCCGCGCTGTAGCCGAGCTCCGAGGCGCCGATCCGCAGCCGCCCGGCCTCGCCGTGGACCTCGCGGTCCCAGCGCCCGTGCACCGAGTCGAACGTGAGCAGGTGCGCCGCGGTCGCGGCATCGCCGTGCAGCTCGTTGACGTGCGCGAACTCGAGGTCGGGGTCGTCCCAGCCCGCGCGCAGCGCGAGCCGGCCCATGCGCCCGAACCCGTTGATCGCGATGCGTGTCATGCAGCCCCCTGCGTCGCGTCCTGGGACACCGCCCCGGCGTCGAGGTCGCCGATCAGCGCAGCGACGCGCCGTGCGATCTCGTCACGGATGTCGCGGACCTCGCTGACCGGCCGGCCCGCGGGGTCCGGGAGGTCCCACTCGATGTAGCGCCTCCCGGGGAGGAACGGGCACCGGTCCCCGCAGCCCATCGTCACCACGACGTCGGCCTCACGGGCGAGAGCGTCGGTGAGCCTGCGGGGACGCCGGCCGGAGAGGTCGATGCCGGCCTCCCGCATCACCTCGATGACCTCGGGGTGCGGGTGGCCCGTGGGTTCGGCCAGCGTGCCGGCCGACAGGGCGCGATGCCGGCCGTCCGCCGCGCGCTCGAACAGCGCCGCGCTCATCTGGGAGCGCCCGGCGTTGCACAGGCAGACGAAGAGGACGGTGGTCATGCGAGCGTCCTCACGGAGCCAGATGGGCGGTGGACGCGTCGGGGAGGGAGCCGTGCCCCGCGGTTCCCGTGGGCCACCAGCGCCGCTGCAGCCAGAGCGCGACGTACACCAGGGTCACGAGCACCGGTACCTCGATGAGCGGGCCGACGACCCCGGCGAGTGCCTGTCCGGACGTGGCGCCCCAGACCCCGACGGCGACGGCGATCGCCAGCTCGAAGTCGTTGGAGGCGACGGTGAACGCCATCGTGGCGGTCTTCGGATAGCCGAGGCGCATCGCACGGCCGACGCCGAAGCCGAGCACCCACATGACGACGAAGTAGACCAGCAGCGGCAGCGCGATCCGCGCGACGGTCAGCGGGTCCGCGGTGATCGCGTCGCCCTGGATGGCGAACAGCACGACGATCGTGAACAGCAGCCCGTAGAGCGTGAGCGGCGCGATGCGCGGGATGAACCGGGACTCGAACCATTCCCGTCCGTGGGTGCGCAGGCCCCAGCGCCGGGTCAGGTAGCCGGCGCTCAGCGGGATGCCGAGGAAGATGAGCACCGTGCGCGCGACCTCCCAGACGCCGATCTGGAAGCCCTGGTTGTCGAGCCCGAGCAGATCGGGGAGGGCGTTGAGGTAGAACCAGCCGAGCAGGGCGTAGGCCACGACCTGGAACAGCGCGTTGAACACGACCAGGATCGCGGCGCGGTCGTTGTCACCCCCGGCAAGGTCGTTCCACACGAGCACCATGGCGATGCAGCGCGCGAGTCCGACGACGATGACGCCGGTGCGGAACGCGGGCTCGTCTGCGAGGAACAGCCACGCGAGCGCGAACATCAGCGCCGGTCCGACGACCCACGAGAGGAAGAGCGCGACGCCGAACATGCGCCGGTCGCGCTCGCCGCGCATCGTCCCGAGGTCCTCGTAGCGGACCTTGGTCAGGACCGGGTACATCATGAGCAGCAGCCCGACGGCGATCGGGAGGCTCACCGTCCCGACCTTCAGCGTGTCCAGGACGTCATTGAGGCCGGGGAGCAGCGACCCGAGCGCCAGCCCGCCCGCCATCGCCAGGGCGATCCAGAGCGGCAGGAAGCGGTCGAGCGTGGAGAGGCGCTGGAGCACCGGGCGAGCCTATCCATTGACAATCATCGTTTCAATCGGTATCTGTAGATTGATGGCCGTCGATCTGGAGCTGACCCCGAAGCAGAAGCGACCAGCGGGGGAGCGCTGTTGCGAGCCGGTCGTCTACCCGGACGTCGAGCGTGCGCAGGCGCTGCGGATGGCTGAGGTCGCCAAGGCGCTCGGCGACCCGATCCGGCTCCAGCTCGTCGACGTCCTGCGCAAGCACGCGGGGAAGGTGTGCGTCTGCGAGCTCGTCCCGCTGTTCGACGTCGCCCAGCCGACGCTCTCCCACCACCTCAAGAAGCTGCGCGAGGCCGGCATCGTCGACTCCGAGCGCCAGGGCCTGTGGGCCTACTACTACGTCCGTCCCGACGCACTGAAGGAGCTGACCGCATGGCTGAGCTGACCGAGACCGAGATCCGTGAATCGGTGCGCGAGCGCTATGCCGCCGCGGCACGTGCGACCGCCGAGGGCGAGGGGTGCGGGTGCGGCCCCTCGTCGCCGGAGGCGAGCTGCTGCGGCGCCCCCTCGACGACGGACGCCGCCGGGGCGCAGGTGTTCGGCGAGGCGATGTACGAGCGCGGCGAGGTCGAGGGCGTGCCGCAGGCCGCCGTGCAGGCGTCGCTCGGCTGCGGCGTGCCGACGGCGGTCGCCGACCTTCACGAGGGGGAGACGGTCCTCGACCTCGGGGCAGGCGCCGGCGCCGACGTGCTCATCTGCGCCCAGCGCGTCGGCGCGACGGGTCGCGCGATCGGCCTCGACATGACCGACGAGATGCTGGCGCTGGCCCGCGACAACGCAGCGCAGGCCGGCGTCGAGAACGTCGAGTTCGTCAAGGGCTACATCGAGGACCTGCCGCTCCCCGACGCGAGCGTCGACGTCGTCATCTCCAACTGCGTCATCAACCTCTCCGGCGACAAGCCGCGCGTGCTGCGTGAGGCAGCCCGCGTCCTGCGGCCCGGCGGACGCTTCGCCGTCTCCGACGTGATCGCCGACCCCGACATGGACGACGCCACCCGCGCCGACATGGCGCAGTGGACGGGCTGCATCGCGGGCGCGCTGACGCGCGAGGAGTTCGTGGACGCCCTCAGCGCCGCCGGCCTGATCGACATCGACATCCGCGAGACGCACCGCGTGCACGAGCACGCCGCCTCGGCGATCATCCGCGCCCGCAGGCCCCAGCGCACCTGACGACGACCGGGTCCTACAGCCGGCGCAGGTGGTGGACGTAGAAGGGCTCGAAGTCCTCGCGCTCGTAGAAGCGGATCGCGTCGGCGTTCGTGTGCAGGACGCTGACGAGCAACGACCGTGCGCCGCGCTCGCGCGCGAAGGCCGCCGCCGCGTCGGTCAGCGCCGTCCCGACACCCGCGCCGCGGGCGGCCGGCAGGACCGCCAGCGTCTCGAGCTCGGCGACCGGAGGCCCGACGTCCCAGGTCGCCATGTCGCCCTCGGCGATCGTCACCATCGCGTAGCCGACGACGACGCCGTCGTCCTCGGCGAGCAGCAGGACGTTGTCACCCTCGTCCAGCCAGCGCTCATAGCGCGCCCGGCGCAGGGTCCACGAGTCCCCGGCCTCGCGCACCGGCACCCCCGGCGGGCGCAGCCGCGAGTGGTGATCGTGCAGCCCCTGCCAGAGCGGCTCGAGCTCGGGGAGGCGCGTCGCATCGCCGTGGACGATCCGTAGCGGCATGGCCGCAGGATCGCACGGCACGACCGGGCAGGCCGACATCCGCGCGCCCGGCTTTCTGACAGGCCTTCTCAGCCCACGGCGCTCGTCAGGTGCTCGAGGAACCAGTCGCCCGCCAGCCGCGCGACCGCATCGAGCGCGCCCGGCTCCTCGAAGAGATGCGTGGCTCCGGGGACGATCGCCAGCCGGG
>JADGPM010000262.1 GCA_017882425.1 Solirubrobacteraceae bacterium | reverse complement strand
TCGTGCGCCGACATCGCCGCGGCGACCGGCGCCACGTACGCGCAGACCTCGGCCGACGTGGGCAGGACCCTGCGCGTCGTCGTCACCGGCGTGAACGCGGGCGGCAGCTCGAGCGCGACCTCCGCGCAGACGTCCGTCGTCGCCGCGGCGCCGCCGGCGAACACGGCGCTCCCGACGATCAGCGGGACGGCCCGCGACGGCCAGGCGCTGACGGCCGTGAACGGCACGTGGACGGGCACGCCGGTCATCTCCTTCACCTACCAGTGGCGTCGCTGCGACGCGGCCGGCGCCTCGTGCGCCGACATCGCCGGTGCGACCGCGTCGACGTACACCCAGGTCTCCGCCGACGTCGGCGGCACCGTGCGCGTCGTCGTGACGGGGACGAACGCGGGCGGCAGCGCGAGCGCGACCTCCTCGCAGACGGCCGCCGTCGCGGCGGCCCCGCCGGTCAACACGGCGCTGCCGACGATCTCCGGGACGGCGCGTGACGGCCAGACGCTGACCGCGGCCAACGGCACGTGGACGGGGACGCCGGTCATCTCGTTCGGCTACCAGTGGCGTCGCTGCGATGCGGCGGGCGCCTCGTGCGCGGACATCGCGGGGGCGACCGCCTCGACGTACACCCAGGTCGCCGGCGACGTGGGCTCGACCCTGCGGGTCGTCGCGACCGGGACGAACGCGGCCGGCTCCGCGTCGGCGACCTCGGCGCAGACGGTGGTCGTCGCCGCGGCGCCGCCGGTCAACACCGTGCTCCCGGTGATCGGCGGCACGCTGCGCGACGGCCAGGTCGTCAGCGCGACGACCGGTACGTGGACGGGCACGCCGGTCATCTCGTTCGGCTACCAGTGGCGGCGCTGCAACGCGGCGGGCGCCTCGTGCGCGGACATCGCGGGCGCGACGTCGTCGACATACACGCAGGTCGCCGGCGACGTCGGCTCGACGCTGCGGGTCGTGGTGACCGGGACGAACGCCGCCGGCAGCTCCGCGGCCACCTCCGCGGCGACCGGCGTGGTCACCGCGGCGCCCCCGTCGAACACGGCCCTCCCGACGATCTCCGGGACCACCCGCGACGGTCAGGTGCTGACCGCGGCGAACGGCACGTGGACCGGCACGCCGGTCATCTCCTTCGGCTACCAGTGGCGTCGCTGCGACGCTGCGGGCGCCGCCTGCTCGGACATCGCGGGCGCGACGTCGTCGACCTACACGCAGGTCGCCGGGGACGTCGGCTCGACGCTGCGGGTCGTCGTCACGGGGACGAACGCGGGCGGCAGCGCGAGCGCCACCTCGGCCCAGACCGCGGTGGTCGCCGCGGCACCGCCGGCGAACACCGTTCTGCCGACGATCTCCGGCACCGCGGGCGACGGCCAGACGCTCACGGCGGCGAACGGCACGTGGACCGGCACGCCGGTCATCTCCTTCGGCTACCAGTGGCGTCGCTGCGACGCCGCGGGCGCCTCGTGCGCGGACATCGCGGGCGCGACGGCGGCGACGTACGCCGAGGTCGCCGGTGACGTCGGGAAGACCATCCGCGTCGTCGTCACCGGGACGAACGCGGGCGGCAGCGCGAGCGCGACCTCGGCGCAGACCGGCGTCGTGACGGCGGCCGCTCCGGGGAACACCGTCCTGCCCGCGATCAGCGGCACGCTGCGCGACGGCCAGGTGGTCAGCGCGACGGCCGGCACCTGGACCGGGACGCCGCCGATCACCTTCACCTACCAGTGGCGTCGCTGCGACGCCGCCGGCACGAACTGCGCGGACATCGCGGGCGCGACGTCGTCGACCTACACACAGGTCGCCGGCGACGTCGGCTCGACCCTGCGCGTCGTGGTCATCGGCACGAACGCCGGGGGCAGCGCGAGCGCGACCTCGGCGGCGTCCGGCGTCGTCGCCCCGGCTCCACCGGTCAACACCGCCCTTCCGGTGATCTCCGGGACGGCGCGCGACGGCCAGACGCTCATCACCTCCAACGGCACCTGGACCGGCACGCCATCGATCTCCTACACCTACCAGTGGCGTCGCTGCGATGCGGCCGGCTCGAACTGCGCCGACATCGCCGGGGCCACTGGTGGCAGCTACGTGCAGACGCCGGCTGACGTCTCCTCGACGCTGCGGGTCGTGGTGACCGGGACGAACGCCGGCGGCAGCGCGAGCGCCACGTCGGTGCAGTCGGGCGTCGTCGCGCCGGCCCCGCCGGTCAACACGGTCCTGCCGACGATCTCCGGGACGGTGCGTGACGGTCAGACGCTCACGGCGGCGAACGGCACGTGGACCGGGACGCCGGTCGTCTCCTTCGGCTACCAGTGGCGTCGCTGCGACGCGGCGGGCGCGTCGTGCGCGGACATCGCGGGCGCGACCGGCTCGACGTACCCGCAGGTCGGCGCCGACGTCGGCTCGACGCTGCGTGTCGTCGTCACCGCCACCAACGCGGGCGGCAGCGCGAGCGCGACCTCGGCCCAGACCGTCGTCGTCGCCGCCGCGCCGCCGGTGAACACCGCACTGCCGGTCATCTCCGGCACGCTGCGCGACGGCCAGCCGGTGGGCGCGACGACCGGCGCCTGGACCGGCACCGCGCCCATCGCCTACACCTACCAGTGGCGTCGCTGCGACGCCGCGGGCGCGAGCTGCGCCGACATCGCGGGCGCCACCGCCTCGACGTACACGCAAGTCGCCGGCGACGTCGGCGGGACCCTGCGCGTCGTCGTCACGGCGACCAACGCCGCCGGCAGCGCCCCCGCGACGTCGGCCGCGAGTGGCGTGGTCACCGCCGCCCCGCCCGTGAACACCGCCCTGCCGACGGTCTCCGGGACGGCGCGTGACGGCCAGACGCTGACGGCCGTGAACGGCACGTGGAGCGGGACGCCGGTCATCTCCTTCGGCTACCAGTGGCGTCGCTGCGACTCGGCGGGCGCCTCGTGTGCGGACATCGCGGGCGCGACGTCATCGACCTACACACAGGTCGCCGGCGATGTCGGCGGGACGCTGCGCGTCGTCGTCACGGGCACGAACGCCGGCGGCAGCGCGAGCGCGACGTCGGCCCAGACGTCCGTCGTCCTCGCCGCACCGCCGGTGAACACCGCGCTCCCGTCGATCGGCGGCACCGCCCGCGACGGCCAGACGCTCACGGCGGCGAACGGGACCTGGACCGGGACACCGGCGATCTCCTTCACCTACCAGTGGCGCCGCTGCGACGCCGGGGGCGCCGCCTGCGCCGACGTCGCCGGAGCCACCGGCTCGACCTACGCGGCCACCTCGCCCGACGTCGGCTCGACCCTGCGCGTCGTCGTCACGGCGACGAACAGCGTCGGCAGCGCGAGCGCCACGTCCCCGCAGACGACCGTCGTCGCACCCGACGGCCCTGTGAACACCGCGCTGCCGAGCATCTCGGGCCCGGCCGTCGACGGTGGCACGCTCGCCGCGGCCAACGGCACATGGACGGGCACGCCGACGATCACCTACACCTACCAGTGGCGTCGCTGCGACGCGGCGGGTGCGGCCTGCGCCGACATCGCCGGCGCGACGTCGGCGAGCTACGGAGAGCTCCCCGCCGACGTCGGCGGCACGCTGCGCGTCGTCGTCACGGCCACGAACGTCATCGGCAGCTCGAGCGCGACCTCGGCCCAGGGCGCAGTCGTCGCCCCGCTCGCACCCGCCGACACCGTCCTGCCGACGATCTCCGGCACACCCGTGGACGGCGGCACGCTCATCGCTGCCAAGGGCACCTGGACCGGCACGCCGCCGATCGCCTACAGCTACCAGTGGCGCCGCTGCGACATCTCCGGCCTGCTCTGCGTCGATGTCATCGGCGCGACCGCCGCGAGCTACGCGCTGACCGCCGCCGACGTCGGCACGACGATCCGTGTCGTCGTCACGGCGGTGAACGCCGGTGGCGTCGCCGCCGCCACGTCGGCGCAGACCGCGCTCGTCGCCGCCGCCCCGCCGGTCAACACGAGCCTGCCGTCGATCACGGGCACGCGCATCGACGGCGCCACGCTGAGCGCCTCGAACGGCGCCTGGACCGGCACCGCGCCGATCTCCTACGGCTACCAGTGGCGCCGCTGCGACGTCGCCGGCAACGGCTGCGCCGACATCGCCGGGGCGACCGGGGCGACGCACGTCCTGACCGCCGCTGACGTCGACCACGCGCTGCGCGTCGTCGTGATCGCGACGAACGCCGGCGGCAGCGCGAGCGCGACGAGCCCGGACAGCGGTCCGGTCGTCGCGACGCCGCCGGTGAACACGGTCCCGCCGACGGTCTCCGGGACGGCGCGTGACGGTCAGACGCTGACCGCGGCCGACGGCACGTGGACCGGAACGCCGGTCATCTCCTTCGCCTACCAGTGGCAGCGCTGCGACGCCGGCGGCTCGAACTGCAGCGACATCGCCGGCTCCACCGGGCAGACGCGCGCGCTCACGCCCGCCGACGTCGGCCACGCACTGCGCGTGATCGTCACCGGCACGAACGCGGCCGGCTCGGCGAGCGCCACCTCCGCGCCCAGCGCCGCGGTCACCGCCGCACCGCCGGTCAACACCGCGCTGCCGGTGATCTCCGGCACACCGGTCGACGGCGCGGATCTCAGCGCCGCCGACGGCACCTGGACCGGCACGCCGACGATCACGTACGCCTACCAGTGGCGCCGCTGCGACGCCGCCGGCCTGGTCTGCGCCGACATCCTCGGCGCGACGGCCGCGACGCACACACTCGTCGCGGGCGACATCGGCCACGCGCTGCGCGTCGTCGTCACGGCGACGAACACCGCCGGCAGCGTGAGCGCGACGAGCTCCGCGACGAGCGCCGTGGCCGGCGCCCCGCCCGTGAACACCACGCTGCCCGCGATCACCGGAACGGCCCGCGACACCCACACGCTCAGCACCGATCAGGGCACGTGGACGGGCACGCCGGCGATCACCTACACCTACCAGTGGCGCCGGTGCGACGCCGCCGGCGGCAGCTGCACCGACATCGCCGGCGCGACGAACGCGACGCACGACGCCCAGGGCGCCGACGTCGGCCACGCGCTGCGGGTCGTCGTCACGGCCACGAACGCGGCCGGCAGTGTGAGCGCGACCTCGGCGGCGACCGCGGTCGTGACCGCCGAGCCGCCGCTGAACACGAGCGTGCCGACGACGACGGGCACGCTGCTGGACGGCAGCACGCTCACCGCGGCGAACGGCACCTGGACGGGGACGCCGGCGCTGTCCTTCGCCTACCAGTGGCAGCGCTGCGACGCCGGCGGCTCGAACTGCGTCGACATCGCCGGCGCGACCGGTCAGACGCGCGACCTGACGTCGGCCGACGTCGGCAACACGGTGCGCGTGCTGGTCACGGCGACGAACGCCGGCGGCAGCGCGTCCGCGCCGTCCGCGGCCACCGGCCAGATCGCCGCCGTGGCGCCCGCCAACAGCGCCGCGCCCGCGGTGACCGGCACACCCGAGGACGGCAGCACGCTGACGGCCGACCAGGGCACCTGGACCGGGACGCCGACGATCTCCTACGCCCACCAGTGGCAGCGCTGCGCGGCCGACGGGACGCTCTGCGCGGACATCGCGGGCGCGACCGGCGCCACCTACGACCTCACCGCCGACGACATCGGCCACGCCGCGCGCGTGATCGTCACCGCGACGAACACCGCGGGCTCGGCGAGCGCCCCGAGCGCCCCGACCGGCGCCGTGCAGCCGGCGCCCGTGCAGAACATCGTCGGCGCGTCGATCGACGGCGTCCCGCAGGAGGGCACCACCCTCACCGCGGACCACGGCGTCTGGCGGGGCAGCGACCCGATCACCTACGCCTTCCGGTGGCAGACGTGTGACGTCGACGGCCATGGCTGCACCGACATCCCCGGTCAGACCGGCGTCACCTACGACCTGGTCGCCGGCGACATCGGCCATCAGATCCGCGTCGTGGCCACGGCGACGAACCCGATCGGCAGCGCCGACGCGATCTCGGCCGCCATCGGCCCGATCCTCGGCACGCCGCCCACGAACACGGCGGCCCCGTCGATCTCCGGCGGCACCGCGGCGGGCAGCACGGCCGACGGCGACAACGGCACCTGGACCGGCACCGCGCCGATCGCCTACACCTACCAGTGGCGTCGCTGCGACGCCGCCGGCAACGCCTGCACGGACATCACCGGAGCCACCGGTCCGACCAGGGGCCTCGACGGCTCGGATGCCGGCCACAGCCTGCGTCTCGTCGTGGCCGCGACGAACGTCGCCGGAAGCGCAAGCGCGACCTCCGCGGCGACGCCTGTCATCAGCGGCACGCCGCCGGCGAACCTGACGCGACCCACCACGCTCGGCACGTCGCTGGAGGGCCGCACGCTGAGCGCCGATCGCGGCACCTGGAGCGGCAGCGCCCCGCTCGTCTACACCTACCAGTGGCTGCGCTGCGAGCCGAACGGCACGCTCTGCGCCAACATCGACGGCGAGACGACGCCGGCCTACCTGCTGCGCCAGGCGGACATCGGCGGATCGCTGCGCGTCCGCGTGACCGCGACCAACGGCCTGGGGTCGGACACGGCGCTGTCGGACAACACGAGTCCCGTCGCGGCGCTGCCGCCCGCCAACGCGACGCTGCCGACCGTCACGGGCACGACCCAGAACGGCCAGACCCTGACCGGCCACCACGGCACGTTCACCGGCTACGCCCCCGTGAGCGAGACGACGCAGTGGCAGCGCTGCGACACCGACGGCTCCCACTGCGCGGACATCACCGGCGCGATCGGCGACACCTATGCCCTGACGCCCGGCGACGTCGGCCACAACGTGCGCTTCGTCGTGACCGCCACGAACCCCGGCGGGACGATCTCCGTCGCCTCGAAGGACGTCGGCCCGGTCGGTCCCGCCCAGCCGGCCGGCCAGTCGAGGCCCAGCGTGACCCAGCAGGGCGGCCTCCTGACGACCACCACGGGCCAGTTCACCGGCGACGGACCGTTCAGCTACGCCTACCAGTGGCGGCGCTGCGACGCGGACGGCGCGAACTGCGCCGACATCGCGGGCGCGACCGCCGCGACCTACCGCATCATCTCCACGGACGCGGGCCACGCCTTCGTGGTCACGGTGACGGCCGCCAACGCCTCCGGCTCGGCGGCCGCGACCTCGGCGCCGCTGGCGCTCCCCGGCCCGCCCACGCCCAAGACGACGACGACGCCGCCGACGACGACCCCGCCCTCCACGGGCGATCTCAGCGGCCTGCCCGGCAGCCTCGTCTCGCCCTCGGTCTGCCAGGAGCTGACCAACGGCGTCGGCTACCACCGCCTCAACCTGCCCGGCGCCGGTGCGGTGCGCCTGCGCGTGCGCGCCGACGGCGTCGTCGTCCCGGAGGCCCCGCTGACCGCGGAGGTGAGCGCCGACGACCTCGCGCAGATCCGCTCGGTGCGCTTCTACCTCGACGGGCGCGTCGTGCGGGCGACCGGGACCGGCCCGTGGGCGGTCTCGCTCGCGCCGAAGGTGCTCGCGACCGCGCCGCGCCACAAGCTCACCGTGCTGATCCGCCCTGTCACCGGCAGCACGCATCGTGTGACCGAGTCGATGCGCTCCGTCCCGTGCTCGGCACGCTTCAGCGCCGGCGAGTGGCGCACGAAGGCCGGCACGGGCCTGCGCCTGCGCGTCGACAGTCGCAGCGCGCTCAGCAAGGTCGTCTTCCCGCTCCCGGCGGCGCTGGTCTCACCGCGCGCACTCGCGCCGCGCGTCGGCCTCGGACGCCTGCGCGTCGTCGTCCAGGGCGGGCAGCGCCGCATGCTGCCGCTCGGCGCCGCGCGCGTCAGCGCCGACGCCGGCCTGCTGCTGGGCGGCTCGGGCAGGCCGACCGTCCGGATCCAGGGCCGCCAGCTCGTCGTGAGCGGCCTGCCGGGGAAGGCCGGCATCGTCGAGATCACGCTCTACCCGGCGGCGGTCGGCGGCGGCCTGCACATCCCGGCGCCCTCGCACGCGCTCGTGCTGAAGTCGCAGATGCGCACGGCGGACGTGCCGCAGGGTCGCGGGCTGACGACGAAGCTGCGCCTCTTGACCGTGCGCTGATCGCTGCCGGTACGGTTGCGCCATGAATGCGCAGCCTGCCCCGGCCGGCGGCGAGGGATATCTCGACCGCTCGCGCCTGTCCCGCCCCGAGGTCATCGGCATGGTCTCCGGGCTGGCGCTCGTCGTCTCGCTGTGGCTCCCGTGGTTCTCGACGAGCGCGAACCCGAACTCGAAGATCTATTCCGCCGGGATCGGGCCGAGCTCGAGCGCGACGGCGTGGGAGACGTTCCCGACGCTGCGCTGGCTGCTGCTGCTGCTCGGGCTCGCGCCGTTCATCCTCGCCTGGATCGTCGCGCGCAGGCACAAGCTCGGCTGGCGCCCGGGCGAGGTGACGATGATCCTCGGCATGGCCGGCGTCGTCCTCGTGCTCGGCAACGGGATCATCTTCGGGCGCCCGGCGCCGCACGTCGAGATCTCGCTCGACTGGGGCTACTGGCTCGCGCTGCTGGCCTGCATCGGGATCGTCGTCGCCGGCTACCAGCGCCAGGCGACGTTCGGGGCGGGGGCCAAGAAGCCGCCCGGCTCCGTCTGAGGGGCGTGCCCAGCACGCGCGCAGCCCTGCGCTGGGGGGCCCCGGCGCTCTACGTGGTCGTCGTGGCCGTCGCCGCGGCGCGCGGTCAGCTGTCGCTCAGCACCGATTCGCTGTTCCTCTGGATCGCGGGTTTCATGCTGGCGTGCACGATCACGAGCCCGCGGCGGTTCCTGCGCGGGATCCTCGACTGGCTGCCGCTGGTCGTCGTGCTGCTGCTCTACGACCTGCTGCGCGGCGTCGCCGACGGCCTGCTGACGGCGCCCCACCTGCTGCCCCAGATCGACGTCGACCGCTGGCTGGCGGGCGGCCAGGTCCCGAGCGCGTGGCTCCAGCACCAGCTCTGGCACGGGCCGACGGACCTGCGCTGGTGGGACTGGGGGACGCTCGCCGTCTACATCACGCACTTCATCGCGACGCTGGGCCTCGCCGCGGCGCTGTGGGTGTTCGCGCACGACCGCTTCCGCCGCTACATGGTGATGGTCATCGTGCTCTCGCTCGCGGGGCTCGCGACGTACGCGCTGTACCCCGCGATCCCGCCCTGGATGGCGGCCGACAGCGGTCATGTCCCGCCGCTCGCGCGGATCGTCCCGATCACCTGGGCGCACGTGCACGTCTTCTCGTTCGACACGATCTTCGAGACGGGCCGGCGCTACGCCAAC
This sequence comes from Solirubrobacteraceae bacterium, assembly GCA_017882425.1. Lineage (GTDB taxonomy): Bacteria > Actinomycetota > Thermoleophilia > Solirubrobacterales > Solirubrobacteraceae > F1-60-MAGs163. The sequence goes on along the minus strand of JADGPM010000262.1, from coordinate 2,085 downwards.
GACGTCGCCGCGGTGCCCTCGCTGCACGCGGCGTTCGCGCTGCTCTTCTCGCTGACGCTGTGGGACATGACGCGCCGCGTCTGGCTCCGTGCACTGCTCGTGCTCTACCCGCTGGCGATGGGCCTCGCGCTCGTCTATGCCGGGGAGCACTACGTCGCCGACGTGCTGCTCGGCTACGTCTACGCGGCTGCGACGTACGCCGGCGTGATCTGGGGGGCGCGCGCGTGGGCGGCGCGTCGCGAGCCCATTCCGCGGGCCGTGCGGGCCGAGAGCGCCGCCACGGCGCCGACGCCCTGAGTCTCAGAGCCCTCCCAGGCCCGGCTCACGCTGCGCTGAGGTGCACCGTCGAGGGTGCCGTCCATGCAACGACCCAACAGTCTGCGGCGGCTCGTGGCCGCACTCACCATCACCGTGTTCCTGGCCGCGTTCGCGGGGCTCTCCGTGCAGATGGCCTCCGGCGACGACCCGGCGCTGTCGCGCGGGACGCAGTCGCGCCGGCTGCTCGCGAGCACTGCCACCGGCAACGCGCTCGCGACCGAGCGCGTCCGGCTCCTGCGCCACCGCGCGGCGCTGCTGGAGGTCCGCCGCGAGCAGCTCGCCGCCGCGGCGCGGCGTGACCGGGTCGCGGCGAAGGCCGCGAAGGCCGCCAGGGCCGCGAAGGCCGCGGCCGCCGCACAGGCCGTCGCCACGGCGAGCGCGCAGACCGCGGCGGCGCAGGCGACGACCGCGAGCCCGGGGCAGACGACGTCCTCGGGCACGTCGTCGGGCTCGACGTCGGGTTCGACCGGCTCGTCGGGCAGCTCGGGCTCGTCGAGCACGCAGTCGCAGTCGACCGCGCCGCTGGCGACCTCGACGTCCTGAGCGATCGCTCTCAGCGTGCTCCCAGCAACCTCTCCCGGTCCTCCCACGCCGATGTCCGACGCTGACCTCATGGCCTCCGCAGAACCGCTCCTCGTGCCGGCCCCGATGCGCCCCCCTCGACTCGAGGTGGTGGTCCCCGTCCACAACGAGCAGCGCGTCCTCGCCGCCTCGGTCCACCGCCTGCGCGACCACCTCGACGCGTTCGTGCCGTTCACCTGGCGCATCGTGATCGCGGACAACGCGAGCACGGACGCGACCGGGCGGATCGCCGCCCGGCTCGCGTCCGAGCTCGACGGCGTCGAGGTGCGGAGCCTGCCGCAGAAGGGCCGCGGCCGCGCGCTGCGCACCGCGTGGCTTGCGAGCGACGCCGACGTCGTGGCGTACATGGACGTCGACCTCTCGACCGATCTGCGCGCGCTGCTCCCGCTCGTCGCCCCGCTGATCTCCGGGCACAGCGACATCGCGATCGGCACGCGCCTGGCTCGCGGCTCGCGGGTCGAGCGCGGCGGACGGCGCGAGCTCATCTCGCGCACGTACAACCGCCTGCTGCACCTGACGCTGCGCGCCCGGTTCACCGACGCACAGTGCGGCTTCAAGGCCGTGCGCGCCGACGTCGCCCAGCAGCTCCTGCCGGCGGTCCGCGACGACGGCTGGTTCTTCGACACGGAGCTGCTCGTGCTCGCCCAGCGCGCCGGGATGCGGATCCACGAGGTTCCCGTCGACTGGGTCGACGACCCGGACTCGCGCGTCGACGTCCTCTCCACGGCACTGGGCGACCTGCGCGGGATCGCGCGCCTGCTGGTCGCCTCGCCGCTGCTGCGCTTCGCCGCCGTCGGCGTCGTCTCCACGCTGGCGTTCGCCCTGCTCTACGTCCTGCTGCGCGGGCCGCTCGGGGCGACTGGCGCGAACGCCGTCGCGCTGGCGATCACCGCGGTCGGCAACACGCTCGCCAACCGCGCCTTCACCTTCGGCGTGCGCGGCCGCTCCGGACTGACCCGCCAGCTCTCGATGGGGTTCGTCGTCTACGTGCTCACCGTCGCGCTCGCGACCGGCGCGCTCGCGGTCCTGCACGCGCTGCAGCCCGCCCCCTCGCGCGCGCTCGAGGTCGCCGTCCTCGTCGCCGCCAGCACCTGCGCCACCGTCACGCGCTACGTCGCGCTGCGCACCTGGGTCTTCGCGCACCGTCCCCAGCGCCGCGCGCTCGAGACCCCGCCGCTCGCCGTC
>JADGPM010000261.1 GCA_017882425.1 Solirubrobacteraceae bacterium | reverse complement strand
CGCCGGCGTAGCGCCGGAAGACGTCGAGTCCGGCGCCGAGCACGGTGTCCGGGTCACGATGCACGACGACGTCCGTCTCGAGCATCACGCCGCGCAGCAGGTGGTATTCGGTCCCGGCCTCGACCTGGAGGGTCGCGCGCGGGTCGCGTTCGAGGTTCTTCGTCTTCTGCGACTTGGCGAAGGTCCAGGCCCACACCTGCGGCTCGCCCTCGCGGCCGCTGTCGCGCACGACGAACCACAGCGGCATGAGATGCGGCCAGCCGTCCCGGCCGTTGGTGGCGCACGTGACCGTGCGGCTCTCGTCGAGGAACGCGAGCACCTCGTCGGGGGTCATCCTGATCTGGTCGCGGCGTCCGCTCATGGGCGCCGGACCCTATCGTTGCGCCTCGTCGGCCATGTCGGATCTCGCCCTCCCCCACCGCCGGGACCTCACCCGCCCGCGCGGGGCGCTCGCCGCCGGCGCGCTGGCCGGGGCGCTCGTCGCCGCGCTCGCGCTCGCGAGTGCGGGCGCCGCCGGCACGCCGTTCCTCGCGCGGGTCGCCCCCGACGCGTTCCCGGGCTGGCTGGCGGGGCCGTTCGCGGGCCTGGGGGGGCAGGCCTCCTCGTCGACGCTCGCAGCGCTGTTCGTGCTGTTCGCGCTCTGTGCGTACACCGCGACGTTCACCGCGGACGCGGTGCCCGCGCGCGTCGTGCTCGCGGCGATCGTCGCGCTGAACGTGATCTTCCTGCTGGCCCCGCCGCTGCTCAGCGCGGACCTCTTCGGCTACGTCACCTTCGGGCGCCTCGGCGCGCTGCACGGGCTCGACCCCTACACGCACGCGGCGATCGCGGCGCCGGGGGACGCGGCCTACCGCTTCGTCGGCTGGCACCACTCGCTCAGCCCCTACGGCCCGCTGTTCACGGTGCTCACGTATGCGCTCGTGCAGCTCGGCGTCGCGGGCTCGGTCTGGGCGCTGAAGGCCGTCGCCTGCGCCGCGAGCCTGGGCATCGTCGCGATCGTCTGGCGCCTTGCGCGCGACGGCGGCCACGATCCGCGCCGCGCGGCGGCGATCGTCGGCCTGAACCCGATCGTGCTGCTCTACGCCGTCGGTGGCGGGCACAACGACCTGCTGATGCTCGTCGTGATGGTCGGGAGCGTCGCGCTCGTGCTGGTGGGCCGCGAGGGTGCCGGGGCGGCCGGGGCCGTCGCGGCGGCCGGTCTGAAGATCAGCGCGATCGTCCTGCTGCCGTTCCTCGTCCTCGGGGCGCGGCGCCGCGGCCGGGCGCTCGCGGGCGCGGCGCTGGCAGCGGCCGCCGTCGCCCTCACGGCCGTGATCGCGTTCGGCTCACACGCGACGGGCTTCGCCGAGGTGCTGAGCGCCCAGCAGCGCTACGTCTCGCACTTCAGCGTGCCCGACGGCATCCGCGACGTCCTGGGGCTGCACAGCTTCGCGCCGTGGCTGCGCCTGACGCTCCAGCTCGCGCTCGTCGGCGCGATCGGCGTCCTGCTCGTGCGCGTCCGGCGCGGAGCGGACTGGGTCGCGGCGGCCGGGTGGGCGCTGCTGGCGCTGACGGTCACCACGACGTGGCTGATGCCGTGGTACACGATCTGGGCGCTCCCGTTCGCTGCGATCTCACGCAGCCGGCCGCTGCTCGCGGCGGCGATCGCCGTTCAGGTCTTCATGCTGGCGCAGGTCGTCGCCGTCAGCCTGTTGCACTAGGAGGAGTTCGGCCGCGCTGCGCGGCTACGCGCGGGCGCCGTGGTGCAGCCGGCGGACGGCGGCCAGCACGGCCGCGCGGGCGTCCTCGGGCTCGAGCACGGCGGCGTCGCCGGCCTCCTTGAGCACCTCGCGCACCAGCCAGTCCTCACCGGCGAAGCTCAGCTCCACGATCAGCGAGCCGTCGGCGAGCTCCTGCGCGACGGGGCGCTCCTCGCGCGCCCAGCGGGCGCGCTCGGGCGAGATCCACAGGCGCGCGGTGCGCGAGGCCGGCAGCTCGCCGGTCTTGGGCCAGCCCTCGACGTCGGCCGCAGGGTCCACCTCGGGGCGCGGCTCGAACGTCTGCGGCATGACCTCGGCGTGGCGCACGCGATCCAGGCGGAAATGGCGCACGTCGTCCTTCTCGGGATCGAACGCGCCGACGTACCAGCCCTCCTGGCCGTTGACGAGCGCGTACGGCTCGACGATCCGCTCGGTGAACTCGTCCTCGTTGGGCTTGTAGTAGTCCAGCTTGACGAGCTTGCGGTCGGCGATCGCGCGCGAGACGACGCGGGCGATCTTCGAGTCGTCCGCGCCGGCGTCGGCGACCTGCAGGCCCTGCTCGAGCGGGTCGGCGCCGAGCGCCTGGACGATCTTCTCGCGCGCACTGGTCAGCGCGCCCTCGGGCAGGTGGTCGCCGATCAGGTCGATCGCCGCGACGAGCGCCTTGGCCTCGACGGGCAGCAGCCGCGCCGGGCGGTCGAAGTTGTCCGAGTAGGGCTCGGGGTCGACCTCGATCGTCCCGTCGTCGTGGATCTCCGCGTAGAGGACGTAGGAGCCCCCGCCGAAGTTCACGACGTTCAGGACGTCGATGTCCTCGCGCAGCTCGGGCTCGGTGACCTGGACCCGCTCGCAGACGTCGGCGACCCGGATGCGCTCGCCGGCGCGGCCGGCGTGGATCAGGATCGAGGCGAGGGTCACCAGGCGCGCAAAGCGCTCGGGGCGGATCGCGGCGTCGCGGCGGGCGCGCCCCTCGGGCGCCTCCTCGGCCATCTCGCCGGGTCGCAGGCGACCGTTCGCCGTCGCCCGTGCGGGCTCGGCGAGGTCGGGGTCGCCGTCGTGGCGGCGGTCGATCAGCGCGATGCGCTCCTCGGCCTCGGCGACGAGCTCTGGCGGACCGACGATGCGGGCGTGCTCGCCCAGGCCGAGCACCCACGAGACGAGCTGCCGCGCAGAGGCGTAGGGCGTGGCGATGACGATGTCGCCGGGCGCGTCGCCCTCGCCGGCCGCGCGCACCTCGCCGAACCGGCCGAAGTGGCGCTCGACCTGCCAGGCGAGGCGGTCGGAGACCCAGACCTCGGCCACGCCCACCTCGTCGCCGAACTGCCATTCGGCGCGTGAGGCGTAGGAACGCGGGTCGAATGTCGCGTCGCGCTTGAAGTCGTGCTCGGCCTTCGTCGCGTAGGCCACCTTGCCGCGGATGCGCGAGAGGCGGAAGACGCGGATCCCACGGCGCTCGTGCGAATGACCGAGCACGTAGAACTGGCCGCCGCGGAAGAGCAGGTGGTAGGGGTCGACCTTGCGCGCACCGGTCTCGTCGCGCTCCATCGTGTAGTAGTCGAATGTGACGGTCTTCTGGCGGAAGATCGCCGTCTCGACCTTCGCCAGGCGCTGCGAGAGCTCGTGCCCGCCGGCGGAGGCGGTGATGCCGAGCGCGAGCGAGCCCTGATCCGGCGCGCCGAGCGGGCTCGGGCGGCCCCAGCTGATCTGCTGCAGGGCCAGCCGCAGCGGCTCGGCGTAGGCGAACTCGCCGTCGAGCAGGTTCAGCGCGAACTGCAGCGAGGCGAGCTCCTCGTCGGTGAACGCGATCGCCGGGAGGTGGAAGTTCTCCGGCCGCAGCGAGTAGTTCTCCTGCTCCGCGGCGCCGTCGGCCGGGCGGTCGACGGTCAGCTGGATGCCGAGCGAGTCGAGCTCCGCGCGGTCGGCATAGAACCGGCGCGCGAATGCGTCCTCGTTCATGCCGCTGTAGCCCTCGACATCGCGCCGGATCTCGAGTGCCGTGACGGGCCGGCGTTCGGCCATCAGGTACGAGATCAGCGAGAGCTGACGGATGAGCTTCTCGGTGTCCTTCGCCATCGGCGCTCCACCTTAGAGGGGCACCGCCCGCGGCGGGCCTCATGTGCGGCTTTGCATCCGGTCTTTGCGCACTTTCGGCGCGCGGGATGCCGCTCGGGGCTACGCGGCGGCGCGCTCGGCGCCGTCCTGGCCCTGTGCGCCGAAGTACGCCCCGCCGCCGATCGCGCGGTCGAACGAGGACCAGACGGCGCCCGGCGGCAGCTCCTTCTCGAGCCGGTCGAAGCTCCCGAGCCGTCCGCCGAGGTTGTCGATCATGTGCACGAGCGTGGCCTCGCGTGTCGCGGGAACGACCGGGCTGCCGTGCTCGAGCGAGCCGTGGTGGCTGAGGATGATGTGGCCCACCGCCTGCGCGAGCTGGGCCGGGAAGCCGGGGATGTCCTCGATCTCCCGCCGGATCCGGTAGTAGCCCAGGGGGATCTCGCCCTGCAGACGCCCGGCGTCGGTCAGGTCGATCGCACTCGGGTCGGTCGTGTACGCCTCGAGCTTGCCGATGTCGTGGAGCAGAGCGCCGGTGACCGCGACGTCGCGGTCGATCCCGGGGAACGTCGCGCTCGTGGCGCTCACGGCCTGTGCCACCGACAGCGAGTGCTCGAGCAGTCCGTGCTCGTAGGCCTGGTGGTAGTGCTTGGCCGCGGGGGCCCGCCGGTAGAGCGCCCACGTCTCGGTCTGCGGACCCAGGACGCGGTCCAGCAGGGTGCGCAGGTGCTCGTCCTGGATCGTCGCGACGAGCTCGCGCAGGTCGGACTCCATCGCCTCGGCCGTGCGCGGCGGCCCGTCGAGCAGCTCGGCGAGGTCGTAGGTCCCGGGCTGCGCCGGCCCGAGGCCGCGCAGCCGGAACTGCGGGCCGTACTTCGGATGGCGTTCGTAGCCTGCGCGCACATGCAGCGGCGTGCCCTGCGTGCAGACCTCGCGCAGGCGCGGGACGTCGTCCCACACCATCGCCACGGCGGCACCGGTGCGGTCCCCGAGCGTGAGCCGCAGGTAGGGGGCTCCATCGGCCTTCGTGCGCACCTCGGCGGCGCGGACCAGGAGCACCTGGTCCACCTCCATGCCGTCGGTGAGGTCGCGTACGAGCACGGCCGAAACGGTAGGGGCGTGAGCGGACGGGTCTGTAACGATGGGCATAGGGTGGGGACGCATCTCCCTGGGAGTCGATCGGCGAGGACAGGACCTGACGCAATGACCCGTACCGCGATCATCACCGGCGGCACCGGCGGCCTCGGCACCGCCGTCACGCGGCGCTTCCTGGACGACGGCTGGCGGCTCGTCGTGCCCTGGCTGGCTGAGCGCGAGCTGGAGCGCGTCGAGCGCCACGAGCACCTCGAGCTCGTGCAGGCGGACCTCTTCGACGAGGCCGCCGCGGGGCAGGTCGCGGCGGTCGCGGGCGCGGACCTGCGCGCCGTCGTCAACCTCGTCGGCGGCTTCGCCGCGGGCGATCGGCTCGACCGCACGCCGGTCGCCGAGCTCGAGGCGCAGTTGCGCGTGAACCTCGTCCCGGCCTGGCTCGTGACGGCCGCCGGACTGCCGGCGATGCTCGCCGCCGGCGAGGGGGCCGTGGTCTGCGTGTCCTCGCGGGCGGCGCTGCGCCCGTTCTCGGGCGGCGCCGCGTACGCGATCGCCAAGGGCGCGGTGCTGGGGCTCGTCGACGCGCTCGACGTCGAGTACCGCGACGACGGCATCCGCACGAACGCGATCCTGCCCTCGGTCATCGACACGCCCGCCAACCGCGCCGCGATGCCGGACGCCGACCCGGACACGTGGGTCACGCCGTCCCAGCTCGCGGCGACGATCGCGTTCCTGTGCTCGCCGGACTCGGCCGCCACGAGCGGCGCCCACATTCCCGTCTACGGAAGGGCCTGACGATGCCGGTCCGCCGCCGCATCCCGGCCGATGGAGGAGGGTCCCCGCCGCTCGCCGACATACGCCGTCTGCGCGGCGGGATCGACCTCGGGGGGACGAAGATCGAGGCGCTCGTGCTCGATGACGCCCACGCCGTCGTGGGGCGCGCTCGCGCCGAGACGCCGCGTGAGGGCGGGCCGCAGGCGGTCGCCGAGGTGCTCGCCACGACGATGCACGAGGCGCTGGGGATCGCGGGGGTGGCGGCCGAGCACCTCGCGGGCGTCGGCGTCGGCTCGCCGGGCGTCGTCGACGACGCCGCGGGCACCGTCGCGGACGCCGGCAACCTCCCCGACTGGATCGCGCCCTACCCGCTCGCGGCGGAGCTCTCGCAGCGCCTGGGGGGCGTGCGCGTGCGCCTGGGCAACGACGTCAGCGTCGCCGTCGACGCCGAGCGCCTGCTGGGCGCCGCGAGCGACCGGAGGAACGTGCTGGGCGTCTGGTGGGGCACGGGGGTGGGCGGTGGACTCGTGATCAACGGGGAGCTCTTTCACGGGCGCGGCTTCGCGGGTGAGTTCGGACACACCGTGGTGCGTCGCGGCGGCGCGCTGTGCGGCTGTGGCAACCGCGGGTGCGTCGAGGCCTACGCGGGGCGCAAGTTCATGGAGGCGTGGGTCCACGCGAGGGTGGCCGAGGGCCACGAGACGAGCCTCCTCAAGCTCATGCGCAAGCAGGGGAAGGACCGCCTCACGAGCGGCATCTGGGAGCGCGGCGTGGCGAGCTACGACCCGCTCGCGCTGCACGCGATGGAGCGCGCGCTGCGCGCGATCGGGGCGGGCATCGCATCCGCGGTGAACCTCCTGGACCTGGAGGCGGTGGTGCTGGGCGGCGGGATGGGCGAGCGCTTCTTCGCCACGCACGGCCCGCGGATCGAGCAGTACATGCACATGAACCTCTTCCGGCCCGCCGATCCGCCGCTGGTGCTGCCCACGAAGCTGGGCGACGACGGCGGCGCGATCGGCGCGTCGCTGCTGGTGGCCGCTGCGTGACGACGGAGCACGCGGGCCACGCAGAGCATGCGCAGGCCGCGGCGGACCCGCGGCGCTGGTGGGCGCTGGGCGCCGTCTGCGTCGCGACGTTCATGCTGCTGCTGGACATCACGATCGTCAACGTCGCGCTGCCCGACATCGCCAAGGACCTGAAGGCGAGCTTCGCCGACCTGCAGTGGGTCATCGACGCGTACGCCCTCTCACTGGCGACGTTCACGCTGACGATGGGCTCGCTCGCCGACCGCTTCGGCCGCCGCGTGGTGTTCACGGCGGGGCTCGTGGTGTTCACGCTCGCCTCGGCGCTGTGTGGGCTGGCGACCACCTCGCTGTTCCTGATCCTCGCGCGCGGCCTGCAGGGGATCGGGGGCGCGGCGATGTTCGCCACCTCGCTCGCGCTGCTCGCCGCGAACTTCAGCGGGCGCGAGCGCGGGACGGCGTTCGGGCTCTGGGGGGCGACGACCGGCGGCGCCGTCGCGATCGGGCCGCTCGTCGGCGGCGTCCTCGTCGAGGGCATCTCCTGGCAGTCGATCTTCTACGTGAACATCCCGATCGGCGCGCTCGCGATCGCCGTCACGCTCGCCAAGGTGCCGGAGTCGCGCAACCCGAGCGCCGGGCGGATCGACATCGCGGGCTTCGTCACCTTCGTCATCGGCCTCTCGGCGCTCGTCTTCGCGCTCGTGCGCGGCAACACCGAGGGCTGGGGCAGCACGATCATCCTCGGGGCGTTCGCGGTCGCGGCCGCCATGCTCCTCGCGTTCCTCGTCGTCGAGCTGCGCGTGCGTGATCCGATGCTCGACCTGCGCCTCTTCCGCACGCCCGCGTTCACCGGGGCGCAGATCGCGGCGTTCGGGCTCTCCTCCTCGATGTTCGCGATGTTCCTCTACCTCACGCTGTACATCCAGAACGGCCTGGGGTTCTCGCCGCTGCAGGCCGGCCTGCGCTTCCTGTCGATCACGGTCCTCTCGTTCATCGCGGCGCCGATCTCCGGTCGCCTGTCGGCGCGCGTGCCGACGCGCTGGCTGATCGGCGCGGGCCTGACGCTGATCGGCATCGGGCTGCTCGCGATGTGCGGCCTCACCGCGGACTCCGAATGGACGGCCCTCCTGCTGGGCTTCGGGATCGCCGGTGTCGGGATCGGGATCACGAACCCGCCGCTCGCGTCG
>JADGPM010000046.1 GCA_017882425.1 Solirubrobacteraceae bacterium | reverse complement strand
GCACCGTCCTACGCGGCCCACCAGTCGGCGATCATCTTGCCGTCGCCGCCCTCGGGGCGGTCGGAGCCGACGGCGATCAGCTCGAGCCCGTCCGGGCCCGCCTCGAAGGCGCGCACGACCGGGGGCGCCACGCGCACGACGTCCCACTGACGCAGTTCGACGATCTCATCGTCGAGCTTGGCGCGGCCCGAGCCGCTGATGACGACATAGGCCTCCTCCTGTTCGCCGTGGCTGTGCCCGAGCGTCGAATGGAAGCCCGCGCCATAGCGGAGGTAGCTGACTCCGAGGTGCTCGGAGTCCAGGTGGCTGCGGGCGAAGCGCGCCTCGACGTCCTCGGGGCGCTCGGCCGCGAGGTCGTCGACGTCCTTGAGGTTCTTGACCGTGTAGCTCGACATGGGGGGCGAGTCTACGCCCGCTCGGTCGACGAGCTAGCGGACATCGCGCCGCACGAGATCCGCGAGCGTCTCGCGCCGGATGACGGCGCGGTGCTCGCCGTCGCCGACGAACAGCACGGGCGGGCGCAGCGCCCCGTTGTAGTTGTTCGACATCGGATAGGTGTAGGCACCGGTCACCGGGACGGCGAGCAGATCACCGATGACGGGCGCCGGGAGCTCGGCGGCGGCGACGAGCCGATCGCCCGACTCGCAGTGCTGCCCGACGACGTCGCAGCGCTCCGGCGGGCGCGCACCGGGCGCGACGGGCGCCGCGAGCACGGCCTCGAACGGCTGCCCGTAGAGGCTCACCTCGAGGTTGTCGCCCATCCCGCCGTCCACGGCGACGAACGTCGCCGCCGCGCGCTTGACGGTGACGACGCGGTAGAGACTCACCCCGGCGGACGCGACCAGCGAGCGGCCCGGCTCGATGAGGATGCGCGCGCCGGGCGGCAGGTGCTCGCGCGCCGCGTCCGCGAGCGCGGCGACGTACTCCTCGACGGTCGGGACGCGCTCGCCGCGCAGGTGCGGGACACCGAGCCCGCCGCCCAGGTCGTAGACGGCGACGTCGGCGATCCCGAGCTCGTCGACCAGTGCGCGCAGCGCTCGCACCGACTCCGCGAAGGGCGTGAGGTCGTTGATCTGCGAGCCGATGTGGACGTGCACGCCCGCGAGCGTCAGCCGCTCGGCGTCGCGCACCCGCGCGATCGCCTGACGCGCGAGCGCGGCCGGCAGCCCGAACTTCGACTCGTGGCCACCGGTGCTCATCGCCTCGTGCGTGGCCGGGGCGACGTCCGGATTGAGCCGGATGAGGACCGGCTGCTCGCGCGTCGCGTGGCGTTCGAGGCGGTCGACGTCGTTGAGGTTGTCGATCACGACGTAGGCGACGCCCGCCTCCAGCGCGCGGGCGATCAGGTCGTCGCCCTTCGCGTTGCCGTGCACGAGGATCGTCGCCGGGTCGACGCCGGCCGCGAGCGCCACCTCGAGCTCGCCGAGCCCCGCCACGTCGACCCAGACGCCCTCCTCCGCCATCAGCCGGTACATGGCGGTGGCGGCGAACGCCTTCGAGGCGTAGCTGACCTGGGCATCCGGCCACGCCGCCGCCAGCGCGGCCCGGTAGCGGCGCGCCGTCGCGCGCAGGTGCGGCTCGTCGACGATCAGCACGGGCGTTCCGTGGGCGGCGGCGAGCTCGTCGACACGACAGCCGCCGATGACGAGCACCCCGTCACCATCGCGCCGGGTACCCGGCGGGAAGACCTCGAGGACGGGCTCGGCGGCGCCCGTTGCGGCGGCGGTGCTCATCGGCGCAGGATCGCACTCCGGCGCGTCAGGACAGCGACGCGACGACGTAGCGGCTCGTGACGGCGAACGCGCCGGGGTCCTCGTTGCCGGCGACGAGGAGGGCGCGCGCCTCCTCGAGCACCGCGTCGGCGCGGCCGGCGGCGGTCAGCACCGCCCCGGTGGCCAGCCAGAGCGGGTGCGTGTCGTACTCGGCGGCGAGGAACGCCTCGGGGGAGTCGGCCGTGAAGCGCAGTGCGTGCTCGGCGACGTCGACGCGGCGGTCGAGCGGCCCGAACAGGCTCTCGAGCGCGCCGCGCTCGTGCCAGGCGAACGGCGGCGGCCCCGCCGGCAGACCCATCGCGTCCGCGACGGCGCGGCGCCCGACGCCCGCGACGTCGCCGATGGCTCCGCCGGGGATCCAGGCGCTCAGCAGGATGCGCCCGCCCGGCGCCGCCAGCCGCACCAGCTCGGCGGCGGCCGCCGCGGGGTCCGGCGCGAAGATCACGCCGAACACCGACACCACGACGTCCGCGCTCGCGTCGGGCAGCGGGACGGCTGCAGCGTCGCCGGCGACGAAGTGGGCGTCGAGCGCCTCTTCGGCGGCCCGCCCCCGCGCCACCTCGAGCAGTCGCGCCGCCGGGTCGACGCCGATCGACGACGCTCCGCGCGCCGCGGCGATCAGCGCGGCGTTGCCCGTCCCGCAGCCGACGTCGACGAGCGTGCGCCCGGCAAGGTCGCCGGCGGCGTCGACGACCACCACGGCAGCCGGCTCGAGCTGCGCCGCGGTGCGCTCGTACTGCCCGATGCCCCAGTCGGGAGTGCTCATCGCCCACCGGCACGCTAGCCGGACGCACGGGCGATGTCGAG
>JADGPM010000260.1 GCA_017882425.1 Solirubrobacteraceae bacterium | reverse complement strand
GCGCTGACCTTCGGCATCACCCTGGTGCTGCCCATCGGCGGCGCGGACATGCCTGTCGTGATCTCGCTCTTGAACTCGTTCACCGGCACTGCCGCGGCCATGGCCGGCTTCGTCATCGGCAACCCGGTGCTGATCATCGCTGGCGCGCTTGTCGGCGCCTCGGGCGCGATCCTGACCAAGCTCATGGCCGATGCCATGAACCGATCGATCGCGAACATCATGGTCGGTGGCTTCGGGACCGGTGATGCCGCGGCTGGCGCAGGGCCGGGCGCGGGCACGTTCGGCACGGTGCGTGAGGTGAGTCTCGACGACGCAGCCATCCAGCTCGCTTACGCGCAGAAGGTGATCATCGTCCCCGGCTACGGCCTGGCCGTGGCCCAGGCGCAGCATGCCTGCCGCGAGCTCGGCGACCTGCTCGAGCAGCGTGGTGTCGAGGTCTCGTACGCGATCCATCCCGTGGCCGGGCGCATGCCGGGCCACATGAACGTGCTGCTGGCCGAGGCCAACGTGCCGTACCCGCAGCTCAAGGAGATGGAGGAGATCAACCCCGAGTTCGATCGGACCGACGTTGCGCTCGTAGTGGGTGCCAACGACGTCACCAACCCGGCGGCGCGATCGAACCCGCAGAGCCCGATCTACGGCATGCCCATCCTCGATGTCGACCATGCGCGGTCGATCATCGTCATGAAGCGCTCGATGCGGCCCGGCTACGCGGGCATCGACAACGAGCTGTACGCCAACCCCAAGACGGGCATGCTCTTCGCCGACGCGAAGGACGGCCTGACCCAGCTGGTCGCCGCGGTCAAGGAGCTCTAGCCGAGCGACCGCTCAACCCGACCCCGCCGCGAGAAGCCGGCCCGAAACGGGCCGGTTTCTTCGTTCCCGCGGGGACCTATCCTTTCGCCTGATGCTGAGCGGACTGCGCATCGTTCGTGTGCTGCTTGTTGTCGGCCTGCTCTGCGGACAGCTTTTTCTGTTCGCGGCTGCTGCCGCGGCCGCGGACATCAGCTCGGCCGGCCCGCTGTCGCATGTCCTGATCACGCCCGACCTGAACTGCCAGATCGCCCACGTCGAGGACCGGTCGTACGAGTTCTACGCACCAGAGGACCCGACCGGCTCGTGTGGCACTTTCCTGTTCGTCGGCGGCAGCCTGTACGGACCGGCCGCCATCTCGTCGGGCGCGTTCTCGGTCGATATCACGCCGTGGACGGGTGCCGGCCAATCGGCCGTGGCCGGTAGCGGCTCTGCCGCCGACCCGTTGCGCGTGGTCACGACGGTTGATGCCTCCGGGACCGGCCTGCGCATCGAGCAGACCGACAGCTATGTGCTGGGAACCCAGCAATACCGCACTGACATCAAGGTCACCAACGGCGGCCCGGTGGCCCGGACGGGATCGCTCTATCACGCCGGCGATTGCTACCTCCAGGAATCCGACACGGGCTTCGGGCGTGTCGACGACGGCGCGCCGTCATGCGTCGTGACCAAGGATCCAGGGTCGCGCGTCGAGCAGTTCAAGCCGCTGACTGCGGGCAGCAGCTACATGGAGGGCGTCTATTCGGACGTCTACTCGGCAATCAACGGTCAGCCGTTCCCGAACACGTGCGCATGTGATTTCGCGCTCGACAACGGCGCCGGGCTGTCGTGGCCGGTCAGCCTCGCGCCAGGCCAGTCGCAGACCTACTCGCTTCAGACGTTCCTGTCGCCAACGGGCCTTGCGCCGGTCGTCCAGAGCTTCGCCTCGTCCGTGCCCGACCCGACCCAGATCACCCTTGACCCCGTCGTCGTTGCCGAGTCAGTGGCCATCACGGCCGGCATCGTCCTGCTCGTGCCCTTCCCGTCCGCGCTGTTCAACAGCACGTTGGAGGACAACTACGACGCGGTCATGGCCGGCGTCGGCACGCTCCGCCGAAAGCTGCGCGATTGGTGGCTGCGCTTGATCGCCCGGCTGCGCGCCGAGATCGCCCGCCGGCGCCAGCCCGCGACGATGACGGGAACACCGACATCTATTGCTCCGCCGGCGTCGGTAAGCCTCGATCAGACGCACCCGCTCGGCGGTCCGCTGCCGCCGTCGACACAGCCCGCGCCGCCGACCGAGGCGCAGGTCATCGACACGCAGCCCGCCCGCGATGTCTGGCGTACCCCGCTCGGGATTCTCGCCTTCGTGGGCATCTCCGCGCTGCTCTACTCGTTTCTTGATCCGACCTTCGGCATCAGCCTCACGTCGCTTGCCTCCCTCGCCGGCCTCGCCGTCGGGCTGCTGATCATCCTCGTTGCGTATGGGTTGTCGCTCTTCTACTTCTCGCGCAACCAACGCATCCCGCTGACCGTCCGCGCCCTGCCAGCGTCGCTGATCATCGCTCTGGTGTGCGTGCTGGTAAGTCGGATCGCGAACTTCCAGCCCGGCTATCTGTACGGGCTGGTCATCGGCTTCTTCTTCGCGCGCGAGCTGACGCCCGAGATCGAGGGCAAAGCCGAGGCGTGGGCGGCCGGCACGTCGCTGGGCGCGGCGTTCGTGGCGTGGGTGCTGCTCGCCTTCGTTCGCGGCGGAGCCGCCGGAGGCGACCCGGTCACCAACGCTTTGCTCC
Organism: Solirubrobacteraceae bacterium; assembly: GCA_017882425.1. Taxonomy (GTDB): domain Bacteria; phylum Actinomycetota; class Thermoleophilia; order Solirubrobacterales; family Solirubrobacteraceae; genus F1-60-MAGs163. Next base: position 2,855 of record JADGPM010000260.1, on the reverse strand, counting down.
AGTCGGCCACGGTGACAGTCGTCGTGGCCGGCATCGAGAACGCGGTGTTCGCGATGCTGCCGATGCGTTTCCTGCCTGGCGCCGCCGTCTACAAGTGGAACCGGATCGTGTGGATCGCGCTTCTCGGGCTGGGCATCTTCGCTTTCGCCCACGTGCTGCTCAACCCGGCGGCCGGAGCCGGCTACCTCTCAGATACCACGCGCACGCCGTTCGTCACGCTGATCGCGCTTCTCGTGCTGTACAGCCTGGCATCGGTCGCGTTCTGGGCCTATTTCAGGTTGCGGCCGTCGGCGCACCACACGGAAGCGCTGTGAACGACCGAGTCGAGCTCCAGGCCGAGGTCGCGGCGCCGCGGGATCTCGTGTTTCCTTTGGTGGCGACGGCCGACGGCCTGCGCCGCTGGCTCGACGCGGCATCATTGGACGCGCGAGTCGGCGGGGAGCTGCGGGCAACTTTGAGGGACGCGCAGGTCGTCGGCCGGGTCCTGGCCCTCGATCCGCCGCAGCACATCAGCTTCACCTGGGACTGGCTCGATCGGCCGCTCGGTGCCGCCAGCGTCGTTGCCTTCGACGCCATCGACCACGGCGCTCGGACGTGGGTGACGCTGCGCCACGTCGGCCTACGGCCGGATCAGGTTGATCTCCACGACCAGATGTGGCGCTACTGGCTGGGCCGCTTCGTGGAAGCATGCCGGGCGCTACCCGAGACGGTCTAGCTCAGCCGGCATACAGCGCCGCAGCGCGGGCTAGCTCTGAGGCGACGTCGTCGCGCAGAACCGTCGGTTCGAGCACCTCGGCGTCCGCGCCCCAGCCCATGATCCAGATCCTGATCTCGCGCATGCCGGCCACTTCGCCGCGCCAGATAAGCGATCCGTCGGCCTGCTCCTCCAGCTCTTGGCTCGGGTGCCAGCGTGTCTCGGCGGCACGTTTGGCCACCGCCGGAGAGAAGCGGATCACGACCTTGAGCGGTTCGTCGTCGGCGATCACGTCCCAGGCGCCCGCCAGCTCGGCGGCCGGCGAGTAGTCCTCCGGCGCCTCGAATGTCTCGGGCGTCAGCGTGGCAGACAAGATCCGTTCGACCTTGAACGTCCGTCGTGCGGCGCGGCCCTCGTCATACGCGAGCAGGTACAGAGCGTGCGTCAGTGCCGAGGGCTCGATTGCCAGCGGGCGCACGCGTGTCCTGCGCACAGGCTTGTCGGGGTCGTAGACGCCGGCGTCGTACTCGATCTCGACGACGCGCTGGTGCGCCCAACCCTCGGCGAGGACGCGGAAGACCTTCGTGAAGCGCGGGTTGGGCGGCGTGCTCGAGAAGACGTCGACGGTCGTCTCGATGTGCGCGGCGAGGACAGGCGGCAGGATCTGGGCGAGCTTGACGAACGCGCCGATCAGCTCGGTGTCGTGCTCGTCGCTGACCTTGGCCAGCAGCCGCGCGGCGAGAAACAGCGTCGTCGCCTCGTGCAGCGTCAGCGCCAACGGCGGCAGGAACGCACCGCGCTCGAGTCCAAACTTGCCCTCGTCGGCCCAGATGGGCAGACCCGCGTCGGAGTCCATCGACTCGATGTCGCGGTAGATCGTGCGTTTCGAAACGCCGATCCGGTCGGCCAGATCCTGGGCCGACAGCCCGTCGGGATGGTCGTTGAGCAGCATTGCTATGCGCAGGTAACGCGCGGCCTTGTCCCACTTCGCTCCGCCGCGGTCGGCGATCGTGTTCATGTGCGCGCCTCACTCATCTCGCGCTCACGTTAGCGCCAAACGGAATAGCGCTTACCATCGCCGGGCAATGAGCCGGCGAATGACGTGGGTCGTGACCACTCCCGCCGCGGCGCGCATCCCGCGCAGCCAGAACCGGCCATTCGTGAGCATGCTCACCGATTGGGGTGCGCGGGATCCGTCGGCCGCGATCTGCCACGGCGTCGTGCTCTCGATCGTGCCCGAGGCGCTGATCGTCGACATATCCCACGAGATCGAGAAGTACAACATCCGCCACGGGGCGCTGATGCTGTGGTGCGCGCTGCCTTTCCTGCCCATCGGTGCGCACATGGCCGTGGTCGACCCGGGCGTGGGCACGACCCGCCGGCCGATCGCGATCGAGGTCGCCCGGGGCGACATCCTCGTTGGCCCCGACAACGGCCTGCTGCTGCCGGGCGCCGACCGCCTGGGCGGGATCATGCGCGTCCACGTTATCGACAACATCCAGTACCGGCTGCCGGTGCTCACCTCCACGTTCCACGGACGCGACCTCTTCGCACCCGCCGCCGCGCACCTCGCGCTCGGTGTGCCGCTCGACGCGCTGGGGCCAGAGCTGGACCCGAGTGACCTCGTGACGATCGATTGGCCGCCAGTCGTCGTCCGCCAGGACGAGCTCGAGACGACGGTCATCTATCGCGACACGTTCGGCAACCTCAAGCTCGCCGGCCTCACGGCAGACCTGCTCGACGCGCTGCCGGGGATCGAGCACGGCGGTCGGGTCGAGGTGCACATCGGCGGACGAAAGCGGCCGCTGACGATGCCCTGGGCGCCGACGTTCGGCGGCGTGGAGACCGGCGGCTACCTGATCTTCGAGGACTCGTACGGCCGGCTGTGCATTGCCCAGAACCAGGGCAATGCCGCCCAGACGCTGAATGTCGACGAGGGCGCGACGATCACGGTGCGCCGTGCTCCCGAGCATCTGTCAGCGGGCGCCGACGGCCACGCACAGCCCGCCCAGATCGAGGCTCAGGCGGCCGAGTAGGTTTCCACCATCTCGAGCGGAGTCGGCTCGAGCGCCGTCGGCTCGCGCGGCGTGGGCTCGGTCGGTCGGAACTCGGCCGCCAGGGCGAGACCCTCGGAGGCCGTCGCGATCCGGTTGCGTCCGGC
>JADGPM010000045.1 GCA_017882425.1 Solirubrobacteraceae bacterium | reverse complement strand
GTCTTCCCGGCCGTCTGCACGGCGGCACGGGCCGCCGCCTCCCACGACTCACTGCTCACCCCGATCACCTCGGTGACGCGGTAGACGCTGTCGGCCATGGCCGGCTCCTCTCAGTCGCTGGGTCCCTGCGGGCGTGTCCTACCCATGACCGCCGTCACGTAACCGGCAGCGGTGAGCGCCCGCAGGACGTGGTCCGCGTGCTCGGCGCCGCGCGTCTCCAGGACGAGCTGCACCCCCGTCTCGCGCACGTGCAGATCGACACCCTCGCGCACGTGCTCGACGTCGATGAGGTTCCCGCCCGCCGCGCCGACGGTCGCCAGCAGGCGCGCCAGGCCGCCCGGGCGGTCCGGCACGCGCGTGAACACGACGAGCCGGCGTCCCTCACGGCTCTCGTGCAGGCGCGTGATCGTCGCGAGCAGGCCCGCGTCGACGTTGCCGCCGCTGAGGATCACGCACGTCGTGCCGCTCGTCGCGGGCGTCACGGCGCCGGTCATCAGCGCCGCCGCACCGACGGCTCCCCCGCCCTCGACGACCAGCTTGGCGCGCTCGAGCAGCAGCACCATCGCCTCGGCGATGTCGTCCTCGCCCACGGTGACCATCCCGTCGAGCCACTGCGCGACCAGTGGCAGCGTCAGCTCGCCGGGGCGCTTGAGCGCGATCCCGTCGGCGATCGTCGTCGCGGCCTCGACCTCGACCGGCATTCCGCGCGCCAGCGACGGCGGGAACGCGGCGACCGCCGCCGCCTGGACGCCGACGACCTCGACCTCCGGCCGCGCGGACTTCACGGCGATCGCCGTGCCGGCGGCCAGCCCGCCGCCGCCCACGCACACCACGACCTTCGCCAGTCGCGGCACCTGCTCGAGCAGCTCGAGGCCGAGCGTTCCCTGCCCGGCGATGACGTCCGCGTCGTCGAACGGGTGGATGAACGCCATGCCCGTCTCCTGCGCGCGCGCTCGTGCCTGCGCGACGCATGTGTCGACCGAGTCCCCGCCGACGACGATCGTCGCGCCCAGGCTGCGGCAGCCCTCGACCTTGCCCAGCGGCGCGTCGGGCGGCATCACGACCTCGCACGGCACGCCTCGCTGGCGTGCCGCGAGCGCGACCGCCCACGCGTGGTTGCCGGCGCTGCCGGCGACGACGCCGCGCCGCGCGCCGTCCCCGAGCGCCGCCAGCTTCGCGGTCGCGCCGCGGACCTTGAACGACCCGGTGCGCTGCAGGCTCTCGGCCTTGAGGACGACGTCGCCGCCGCCGGCGCGCTCGGCCAGGCTCCAGGACTCGAGCACCGGCGTGCACCGTGCGACCTCGGCGACCTGCCCGCGCACACGTGCGATGTCCCGTGCGGTGATCGCACCCCGCGGCATGGGTCAGTCGGAGAGCGCGACGATCGCGTCGATCTCGACGTCCGCCCCGACGGGCAGCGCGGCGACGCCGATCGTCGTGCGGGCCGGCGGGTCGGCGGGGAAGAACGCGGCGTACGCGGCGTTGACCTCGGCGAACGTCGCGAGGTCGGTGACGTAGATGCTGCACCGGACCGCGTCCGAGAGCTGTGCGCCGGCAGCCGCGCAGACGGCCGCGAGGTTCTCCAGGCAGCGCGCGGTGCGGTCGCCGATCGTGCCGCCCACGAGCTCACCCGTCGCGGGGTCCAGCGGCGTCTGACCGGAGCAGAAGAGCAGCCCGCCCGCCTTCACGGCGTGGCTGTAGGGCCCCAGCGCCGCGGGGGCGCCGATCGCGGTGACGGGCTCACGGTGGTGGGACACGGATGTTGCTCCTTGTAGAGGTCTGTCCTGCGAACCTTTCTGCCCGGCGATCCTCGCACGCCTGGCCCGCCTGGACAACCGGCCCCCTCTCCCAGGATCGTGCGCTAGCGTGATCGCGATGCTCAGTCGCCGCCTCCCGGCCGTCCTGGCCGGGGTCGCCCTCGCGCTCGCGGCGGCTGCGGCGCTTCCCGGGGCGGCGAGCGCCGCGCTCGGCAGCGCGCCGTGCGGGAGCGCCGGGTTCCTCTGCGGCGCGCTCGACGTGCCGCTGGACCGCTCGGGCGCCCAGCCGGGCACCGTGACGCTCCAGTACGCCCGCCTGCCCGCGGCATCGACGCCCACCACGAATGCCATCGTCGGCCTCGCCGGGGGCCCGGGCCAGGCCGCGCTGCCGCTCGCGACCTCGTTCGCGAGCGATCTCGGCTCGTTCACCACCGCCAACGACCTGCTCGTCTACGACCAGCGCGGCACCGGCTCCTCCGGCGCGCTCAGCTGCAGCGCGTTCGGCGACGCCGGGGCGACGTCGGCGTTCTCGGTCAAGCAGTGCGCCCTGGAGCTCGGGCGCCCGCGCGGCTTCTACCGCAGCGTCGACAGCGCCGACGACATCGAGGCGCTGCGCGTCGCGGGGGGGTACGACAAGCTCATCATCTACGGCGTCTCATACGGGACGAAGGTCGCGCTGACCTACGCCGCGCGCTACCCCGATCATGTCGCGGCGCTGATCCTCGACTCGGTCGTCCCGGTCGACGGGCCCGATCCGTTCACGCAGGCCTCGTTCGCCGCCGTGTCGCGCATCCTGCGCGAGCTGTGCGCCGGCGGTGCCTGCAGGGCCGCCTCGCCCGATCCGCGCGCCGACCTGTCCGCGCTCGTCGCCCTCCTCAAGCGCCACAGCCTGCGCAGCACGATCACCTCGCCGAGCGGGAAGCGCCTGACCGTCACCCTCACGGCGACCGGGCTCTGGCAGATCCTGCTCGCCGGCGACCTCAACCCCGCCCTGCGCGCCGAGTTCCCGGGCGCCGTGCGCGCGGCCCTGCGCGGCGATCCGACTCCGGTCCTGCGCCTGCGCGCCCGCGCCGCAGGCCTGACCGGGACGGCGCGCCTGGAGGCGAAGCCCGGCCCCGTCCGGGCGCGGGCCGCGGCCTCCGGCGACTCCGACGTCCTCTTCGCCGCCACCCGCTGCGAGGAGACGCCCTTCCCGTGGGACCGCGCGGCCAGCCCGGCGACGCGTGAGACCCAGGCACGCTCCGCGGCCGCACGACTGCCCGCCGGGCCGTTCGCACCGTTCGGCCGCGAGATCGCCCTGGACTCCGGCGTGATGCCGCTCTGCGCCGCCTGGCCGGACGCCTCCCCCGCGCCCGAGAAGGCGGGGCCGCTGCCGAACGTGCCGACGCTCGTGCTCACGGGCGCCGCCGACCTGCGCACGCCGGTCGAGCAGGCACGCGCGGCCGTGGCGGGCATCCCCGACGCACAGATCGACGTCGTCGCCCAGACCGGCCACTCCGTCCTGGGCAGCGATCTCGGCGGCTGCGCGGCGAAGACCCTCGCCGCGTTCTCCGCGGGCACCACCGTTCCGTGCACGCCGGAACAGACGCCGATCACGCCGACGGCGATGCCGCCGCGCACGCTCGGCGCGCTGGCCGGGCGCACGAAGGCGGACAAGACGCTCGCGGCCGTGCGCGCCACGGTCAATGACGTGCGCCGTCAGATGATCGGCGACGCGATCGCCGCGGAGCGCTCGATCACGCCCGGCTCGCGCACCGGCGGCCTGCGCGGGGGTGTGGCGACCGTCGAGGGCGGCTTCATCAGCTTCCATCGCGTCTCCTACGTCCCCGGCGTACGCGTCTCCGGCAACTACGCCACGAGCCTGACCGGCGGGAGCGGCGGCGTCTCGCGCTTCGCGGTGACCGGCCCCGCCGCCGCGGTCGGCACGCTGTCGATCACCGCGGACGGCGCCGTCAGCGGCGTCCTCGGCGGCAGGCGGATCACCGCCCACCTGGTGGCCGGCAGCGCGCGGCTGCACCTGCCGCGCGACCTGCGGGCCCCGGCGTTCCCGGATCCGGCGCTGCGCGTGCCGTAGCGTTCCGGGGCGTGCCCAACGCCCTGGCCCGCGAGACATCGCCGTACCTGCTCCAACACCGCGACAACCCCGTCGACTGGCTGCCATGGGGCGAGGTCGCGCTCGCCCGCGCCCGCGACGAGCAGCGCCCGCTGCTCGTCTCGATCGGCTACTCGGCCTGCCACTGGTGCCACGTCATGGAGCGCGAGAGCTTCGAGGACCCGCAGGTCGCCGCACTCATGAACGAGGGCTTCGTCTGCGTCAAGGTCGACCGCGAGGAGCGGCCGGACGTCGACGCGCTCTACATGGAGGCCGTGCAGGCGATGACCGGGCAGGGAGGCTGGCCGCTGAATGTCTTCCTCACCCCAGAACAGATCCCGTTCTACGGCGGCACGTACTTCCCGCCCGAGCCGCGCCACGGCATGCCGTCCTGGCCACAGGTGCTCGCGGCGATCGCCGAGGCGTGGAGCGATCGCCGCGAGGAGATCACGGCCGATGCGGCGCAGATCTCCGATCGCCTGCGCGGCGGCGCGCTGCTCGAGCCCAGCGCGACGGCGATCTCCGCTGCGACGCGCGACAAGGCCGTCGCCCAGCTGCGCGCGTCCTTCGACAGCGTGCACGGCGGCTGGGGCGGGCGCCCGAAGTTCCCGGCGGCTTCGGCGATCGAGTTCCTGCTGGCGCGCGGCGAGCACGCGATGGCGCTGCAGACGCTGCGCTCGATGGCCTCGGGCGGCATCTACGACCAGGTCGGCGGCGGCTTCGCGCGCTACAGCGTCGACGCGACCTGGACCGTGCCCCACTTCGAGAAGATGCTCTACGACAACGCGCTGCTCGCGCGGGCGTATCTGCACGGCTGGCTCGCCTGCGGCGACCCGGTCCTGCGACGCACCTGCGAGGAGACCCTCGACTGGGCGCTGCGCGAGATGCGTGGCCCCGAGGGCGCCTTCTACAGCGCGCTGGACGCCGACTCCGAAGGGGTCGAAGGGCGCTACTACGTCTGGGGCGCCGGAGAGCTCGTCTCCGCCCTCGGCGCCGATGCCGACGCCGCGCTCGCATGGTTCGGCGCCGGCGACGCGGGGAACTTCGCGGAGGGCCTGGCGATCAGCGGCGAGGCCGCCAACATCCTCGAGTCGCGCGGCCCCGAGCCTGAGCCGGAGGTCCGTGAGCGGATCCGCGCCAGGCTGCTGGAGGCGCGCGAGCGTCGCGTGCGCCCGGGCACCGACGACAAGCGCCTGGCGAGCTGGAACGCGCTGATGGTCGCCGCCCTGGCCGACGCCGGCGCGGTCCTCGAGCGCCCCGACTACCTCGATGCGGCGCGCGCGACGGCGCGCTTCCTGCTCGTGACGCTGCGCGACGCGGGAGGGCGCCTGCTGCGCACCTACAACCGCGGCGAGGCCAGGCTCCCGGCCTACCTCGAGGACCACGCGTTCCTGCTCGAGGCGCTGCTCGCGCTGTACGAGGCGACCTTCGAGGAGGAGTGGTTCGAGGCCGCGCGCACGACCGCGGACGACGTCCTCGCGCGCTTCGCCGACCCCGAGCGCGGCGGCTTCTTCTCGACCGCCGACGACGCCACCGCGCTCGTCGTGCGGCGCAAGGAGCTCGAGGACACGCCGATCCCCGCCGGCGGCTCGAGCGCCGCGCTCGGTCTCCTGCGCCTGGCGCTGCTGACCGGTGAGGAGCACTACGAGGAGGCGGCGCTGGGGCATCTGCGCCTCGTCCATGAGCTCGCCGCCCGCCACCCCACCGCGTTCGGCCACGCCCTCCAGGCGATCGACCTGCACGTCGGCCCCACCCGCGAGGTCGCGATCGTCGGCTCGGGCGGCGCGTCGCTCGAGCGCGTGCTGCGCGGCGGCCTTCACCCGCGGACCGTGCTCGCCGGGCGCCGCTCGAACGCCGGCCCGGAACATCCTTCCCACGTCGCGCTGCTCGCCGGCCGTGCCCCGATCGCGGGCCAGGCCGCAGCCTACGTCTGCGAGCGCTTCGCGTGCCGGGCGCCCGCAACCGATCCGGGCGCGCTGGCCGTACTGCTCGAGGACGGTTCCGGCTGAGCGCGCGTTACCCTGCGCCCACGAACCTGATCCTCACCCGACCGAGACCTCTGCCCCATGAGTCGCTTCCTCACCTTCCCGGCCGGCCGGCGCGCAAAGTGGGTCGTCCTCGCGATCTGGCTGATCGCCATCTTCGCCGCCAGCGGGCTGAACCTGCCGGCCAAGTTCGACAAGATCCAGAAGAACGACTCGGCCTCGTTCCTGCCCGGCAAGGCCGAGTCGACGAAGGCGCTCGCCGCCCAGAAGAAGCTCGAGAACGGCAAGGAGCAGGTGACGATGGTCGTCGTCTACCGCCGCGACGGTGGACTCACGGCCGCGGACCGCGCGAAGATCGCCCGCGACCGCACGACGCTCAACGGCTTCGACCTCCCGGCGACGCATCCGTTCTCCCCGCCGCAGTTCTCCAAGGACGGCACGGGCGCGCTGCTGCTCGCGAACATCGACACGAACGGCGTCGGCAGCACGATCAAGAAGCCGGTCGACAAGGTGCGCGCGGAGGTCAGCGACCCCGGCGGCGGGCTCCAGGTCAAGGTCACCGGCTCGGCCGGGTATTCCGCTGACGCGATCAAGGTCTTCGAGGGGATCAACGGGACGCTCGCCCTGGCGGCGTTCGCGCTCGTCATCCTGCTGCTGATCATCATCTACCGCAGCCCGATCTTCTGGCTGATCCCGCTCACCGCTGTGGGGTTCGCCGAGATCTTCAGCCGCTCGCTGGGCTACGGCATCGCCAAGGCCGGCGTGACCGTCAACGGCCAGGCGTCGGCGATCCTCTCGATCCTCGTGCTCGGCGCGGGCACGGACTACGCGCTGCTGCTCGTCGCCCGCTACCGCGAGGAGTTGCGGCGTGAGCCCGACCGGCACGTGGCGCTCGCGACCGCGCTGCGCACCGCCGGCCCAGCGATCCTGGCCTCCGGCGTCACGGTGATGCTCGCGCTGCTCTGCCTCTCCTTCGCGGACGTCAACGGCACGGCCGGGCTCGGCCCGATCGGGGCGATCGGCATCGCGGTCGCGATGATCTCGATGCTCACGCTGCTTCCGGCGCTGCTCGCGGTCTTCGGCCGCTGGCCGTTCTGGCCGTTCATCCCGCACGTCGGCGACACCGGCAACACGGCGATGCACGGTCCGTGGCGGCGCGTCGGCGAGCGCATCGCACGCCGGCCGCGGCCGGTCTGGATCGGCGCGATCTGCGTCCTGCTCGTGCTGGCACTCGGGCTGCTGAAGTACAACGACGGTCTCACCCAGGGCGGCTCGTTCCGTGGCTCGGTGGAGTCGGTGCAGGGCCAGAAGCTGCTCTCCAGGTCGTTCCCGAGCGGGGCGAACGCGCCGACGAGCGTGATCGTCCCCGACGCGGCGAAGGTCGCAGCGGTGAGCACGGCGCTGAAGGGGGTCGACGGCGTCGCGACGGTGCGGACGGCGCAGACCGGGCCGTCGGGGACCGAGCTGAGCGTCATCCTCAAGCCCGACCCCTACTCCACGGCGGCGTTCGCCCTCGTTCCCAAGATGCGCACGGCGGTCAAGGCGGCCGGCGGGCAGGACGTCCTGGTCGGCGGCCCGACGGCGATCGAGACCGACGTTCGCCACTACTCCGACCGCGACACGCGCCTGCTCATCCCGATCATCCTGCTCGTGGTGCTGCTCGTGCTGATCGTGCTGCTGCGAGCCGTCGTCGCGCCGCTCCTGCTGATCGGGACGGTCATCCTCTCGTTCTCGGCGGCGCTCGGGGTCGGCTACGTCGTCTCGGACTGGGTCTTCGGCTTCTCCGGCAGCGACTCCTCGCTGCCGCTCTTCGCGTTCGTCTTCCTCGTGGCGCTGGGCATCGACTACAACATCTTCCTGATGACCCGGGTGCGCGAGGAGACGCAGCACTACGGCACGCGCCCGGGCATGATCCGCGGGCTCGCCATGACCGGCGGCGTCATCACCGCGGCGGGCATCGTGCTCGCCGGGACGTTCGCGGTCCTCGGCGTCCTGCCGCTCGTCTTCCTGACCGAACTCGGCTTCGTCATCGCGTTCGGCGTGCTGCTCGACACGTTCCTCGTGCGCTCGATCCTCGTGCCGGCCCTGGTGCTCGACATCGGGCCCCGCGTCTGGTCGCCCTCGCGCCTGGCGCACGAGGGCGAGCCGGGCGGCGTTCAGCCGGAGGAGGAGCACGAGGAGGAGTCCTACGAGCCCGCGCAGGCGCTCACGTAGGCCGCTCCGAACCGCGCACGGCCTTTCCGTCCGCATGAGACCGGGATGAGACGGTCCGGGGTCGCGACGGGATGTATGGTCGCGCCCATGATCCGCCGCATCGCACCGGTCGTCGTGCTCGCAGCCGCGATCCTCGGCCCCGCGGGCGCCGCCCGGGCGGCGACCCTGCAGACCAACGCAGCCTGCTACCTCGAGAAGCAGACGATGCAGGTCGCGGGCACCGGCTTCAGCGCTCAGGACCCGATCACGCTGACCGGCCCGCAGATCTTCGCCTCGGGCGCCGCCGACGGCACCGGCGGGTTTCTGACCGCGGTCGCCGCGCCGCTGCTCGGGACGATCTCACCGGCGACGAAGACGTTCACCGTCACCGCCGCCGGCGGCACGAGCGGCGCGTCGGCCAGCGTCGACGTGCAGGTCGCGACCTTCACCTTCGGCACCTCGAGTGGCGTGAAGGCGCCGAGCGCCAAGCGCACGTGGTCCTTCAGCGGGTTCCTGCAGAAGCCCGGCGCGGCGATCTACGGGCACTTCCGCCACGGCGGGAAGACGTACGCGAACTACCGCTTCGGCGTGCCGAAAGCCCCCTGCGGGACGCTGAGCCGCAACGCGCCGGGCATCCCGGTCCGACAGGTCCCCGCAGGCAGGTGGACCGTGCAGGTGGACTTCGAGAAGTCCTACGACAAGCGCGCCGACCCGCGCGTCACGTCGTCGACCTCGGTCTTCACGACGCTCCGCTGAGGCGCGCCCTCACGGCGACTGCGCGCCGCCTCCTCACAGCACGGGCAGGTAGCGGTCGAGCTCCCACTGGGTGACCTGGACGCGGTAGTCCTCCCACTCCTGGCGCTTGATCTCGATGTAGCGGTTGAACATGTGCTCGCCGAGCGCGCGCAGCACGAGCTCGGACTCCGAGGTCAGCTCAACGGCCTCGCCGAGCGTCTCCGGCAGCTGCTCGATGCCCAGGCGCCGGCGGTCGTCGGCGGCCAGGTGGTAGAGGTTCTTGTCCATCGGCTCGGGCAGCTCGTAGCCCTTCTCGATCCCCTCAAGGCCGGCGTGCAGCAGCACCGCGAATGTGAGATAGGGGTTGCACGCCGGGTCCGGGCAGCGCAGCTCCATGCGCGTGGCCTGCTCCTTGCCGGGGTGGTAGAGCGGCACGCGCACGAGCGCGGAGCGGTTGCGCCGCGACCACGCGACGTACACCGGCGCCTCGTAGCCCGGTACCAGGCGCTTGTAGGAGTTGACCCACTGGGCGAAGATCGAACTGACCTCGCGCGCATGGCGCAGCTGCCCGGCGATGAACGCCTTGCCGACGTCGCTGAGGAAGTACGGGTCGTTCTCGTCGAAGAAGGCGTTGCGCCCGCCGGAGAACAGCGACATGTGCGTGTGCATGCCCGAGCCGTTCTCGCCGAACAGCGGCTTGGGCATGAACGTCGCATGCCACCCGTACTTCATCGCGTATTCCTTGACCGTGATGCGGTAGGTCATGCAGTCGTCGGCCATCTTCAGCGCGCTGGAGTAGCGCATGTCGACCTCGTGCTGGCTGGGACCGACCTCGTGGTGGCTGTACTCGACGTGGATGCCGAGCTGCTCGAGCGCCAGCACCGTCTCGCGCCGCACGTCCGAGCCGGCATCGAGGGTCGTCAGGTCGAAGTAGCCGCCCTCGTCCAGGACCTCGGTGCCGTGCTGGTCCTTGAACAGGAAGTACTCGAGCTCCGGGCCGACGTTGAACGTGTCGAAGCCCATCTGGGCGGCGCGCTCCAGCGCCCGGCGCAGCACGTGGCGCGGATCGCCCTCGTACGGGGTGCGCTCAGGCGTCAGCACGTCGCAGAACATCCGCCCGACGCCCTGCTCCTCCGGGCGCCAGGGCAGCACCGCGAACGTCTCGGGGTCGGGCATGGCGATCATGTCCGACTCCTCGATCGCGTTGAACCCGGTGATCGAGGAGCCGTCGAAGCCCATGCCGCTCTCGAACGCGTCCTCCAGCTCGTCGCGACCGATCGAGAAGGACTTCAGCCGGCCCAGGATGTCGGTGAACCAGAAGCGGATGAAGCGGATGTTCCGCTCCTCGCAGATCGCCTGGACGTCAGCAGCGGTCTTGGGCGTGTCGGCCATGCGCGAGACCCTAGTGGGACCGCGGGCGATGCGCCCTGGCCAGATGGCGAAACCTAGGCGCGCGCGGTCGGACGCAGCCACCGTCGTGCCCAGGCGTGCAGCGCGTCGACGGCCGGGGCGAGGCTGCGGCCCATATCGGTCAGCCGGTAGCTCACGCGCACCGGCGGGCCGGGGTCGACCTCGCGCTCGATGACGCCGCGCGCCTCGAGCTCCTTCATCCGCTCGGAGAGCAGGCGATCGGAGAGCTGGGGCACCGCGGCGGCGATCTCCGAGAAGCGCATCGGCTCGCCCTCGAGCAGCACCGCGATGATCGCGCCGGTCCAGCGGCGGCCGATCAGCTCGATCGCCTGGTGATACAGCGGGCAGCAGGGCTGCTGCGAGCCGTCCGGGACGTCCGGTTCCGGGCCCATGGGCGACAGCGTACCGGCGCGGACGGCGTCGATCAGGCCGCCATCAACCGTGCCTTCTCGGTGGACCCGTCGACCGGGACGTCGCCGGCGACGTTCACCATCGCGGTGAACGACTCGAGCGCGACGATCGCGATCGACTCGATCAGCTGCTCGTCACTCCAGCCCGCCTCACGGGCCTCCTCGTGCAGGTACATCGGCGGGTTGCCGCGGTCCTCGACGAGCGCGCGCAGGTAGCGCAGCAGCGCGGCCTCACGCGGATCCGAGGACTCGAAGCGCCGCGCGCTCGCGATCTCGTCGAGGCTCAGCCCGGCCAGGCGCGCGGAGCGGCTGTGCGTCGCGAGCCCCGGCTCGGAGCCGTGATGCTCGGCCAGCGCGAGCGAGATGCGCTCGAGCGTCTGCGGCGGCAGCGACCCGTGGCGGAGCTCGGAGCGGAACCGCGCGTACCCGCGCAGGGCAGCTGGTGATCCCGCGAGGACGCCGAGGAAGTTGGGGAGTTGCCCGGCCGTCGCGAGCGCGCCGCGCAGGACGGGAACGGAACCTTCAGGGGCACTGAGCTCGTCGTGGACGGGGAACCGGCTGATCGAGGGCATGGCGGGCCTTTTCGCGGCGGAGTGGGTGCGGTCGGTGCTGATTTCCATCCCGAAACCTTCTTACTTCTCGTAAGCCTATAACGGTTCGGGCAGGAGATGCAAGCCGGGTTCGGGCAGGAGATGCAAGCTGGGTTCGGGCAGGAGATGCAAGCTGCGTCGCGTTGCGCGGTCTACCCGTCTACGGCGGCGCGCACCCATGTGGGCGAGTTCCGACGCGCCAGGAACAGGCTGATCGACGCAGCGGTCCACGGCGCGCCGCGCCGGATCGGAGGATCAGGCGCCGCAGGGCGCCGGGGACTGCGGGCGCGGCGACGCCGCTCAGGCGTGCGCGCTCATCGCTGCGACGAGCACGAGCGCGAAGCCCAGGAACACGGCCCAGAGCGCCAGCCGGTCGGGGCGGTGCGCGGCGCGGTCGATCGCCCGCGGCGCGGGCCTGCGGCGCTCGACCTCGACCAGACGGCGAGGGGCCGGCGGCTCGGCGGGGCGGCCGGTGATCTGCACGGTGCGGCGCGTGCGCGGCGCGCTGCGCGGCACAGCGACGGCAACGGCGAGCTCGTCGGTGACGGGCTGCGCCGCCTCGCGCGGGGGAAGCGTTGCCGAGGCGCCGGAGCGGCGACCCTCGATGTCCTCGCGGAGATGCTCGACGTCCGCCCACCAGGAGCGGGCCTCGTTGTGCGACATGTGCGGCGATTCCTCTTTCGTGAGCGCCTACGGGGTTAGCTGACGGGCTCGCGCTGAAAGAGCTGCGCTACACCGAAACCACTCGGTGATTCGCCCCAGTCCATGGGTCCCCCGCTTCCCTCCGGTCGCCCGTGATGCGACGAGCGTCCATCGGGAACTCAGCGGTGTATGACTCCACGATCGTAGCCGACCGTCGGTCGGATCCGCGCCGTGGCGGCGCGGCGGGCGCTCAGCTGCCGGCGACGCTGGAGACGTACTGTGCGACCGCGGCGATCTGTGCGGCGCTGAGCTGGCCCTTGAACGCGGGCATCGCGCCACCGCCGTTGTTCACCTGGGTGGTGACGGTCGCGGCGTCGGGCTTGACCTGGTCGAGGTTCGGGCCGACCTGGCCGGCCGCACCCGCGGCCTTCAGGACGTGGCACGACGCGCAGTTCTGCGTGAAGACGGCCTTGCCGGCGGAGGCTGCCGAGGGCGTGCCGGTGGTGGCGGTCGGCGTCGAGGTGCTCGGCGTCGAGGTCGTGGGCGTTGTCGTAGCGGGCGCCGGCGCGGGTGCGGGCGCCGCGGCCGGCGTGCTCGCCGTCCCGGACTGGCTCTGGACGCCTTCGCCACGGCCGGCGACGGCCGCGATGTATGCGGCGACGTCCTTGGCGTCCCCGCCGGTCAGCAGCCCGGCGGGCATGTTGCCGTTGCCCTGTGCGCGCCCCAGCTGGATCGCGTTCAGCACGAGCGCTGCCGGGGGCTGCTTGACGTCGAGGTTCGGGCCGATCTGCCCGACCGCGTTCGCCGCGCGCAGCGCGTGGCATGTCGCGCAGTTCTGGGCGAACAGCTCGCGGCCGTGAGCCTCGGACGCGGTGAGGTGCACGCCGCCGACCGCCTTCTTGTCGGCGTGGTCGGCGTTCTTGACGAGGATCAGCGCGGGGATGCCGAGGCCGATGCCGATCGACACGAAGGCCACCCCGGTGTACAGCAGGGCATTCGACTCGCGGGCAGGCGGCTCGTTCCCGGGTTTGCGACGCCCGGCGAAGGCGCTCGCGACGACGATCAAGCCGATCGCGAGGATCACGGCGACGAGTATGGAGACTGCGACCATCGGCGCGGCAGATTACACGCTGGACCCGCCGGTTCGCTCAGCGCCGCCGCCCCTGCGCGAACGACATGACCGGCGGTGCCACGGCGCGAAAGCCGTCGGACCCCCCGCCGGCGGCCGCGATGCGCCCGGCGTCGCGCTCCTCCATCGCCCGTTCCAGCTCGCGCAGATCCAGCGGTGAGAAGTCCTTGACCTCGGCGCCGACGCGCTCCTCGGTCTCCAGCGCCACGAGCCGGCGGACGAGCACGTTGATGCCTCCGCCAGCCGCCGGGTGGCGCTCGAGCAGCCCCTCGGCGACGACGAGCGGCTCGGTCCGCACCGCGAGCCGGTGACGCTCGTAGACCTGCGGCGGCACGACGAGGTTCACCGTCCCGTGCTCGTCCTCCAGCAGCATGAAGACGATGCCGCTCGCCGTGCCCGGGCGCTGCCGCGCGACCACGAGCCCGGCCACCCGCACGCCCCGCCCATGCGTGATCCGGCCCAGATCCGCGCTCGTCACCGCGCCACGCTCGGCGAGCCGGCCGCGCAGCAGCGCCAGCGGATGAGCGGCCGTCGTCAGGCCGGTCGTCGCATAGTCGGCGAGCATCGCGTCCCACGCCCCGAGCGGAGCGAGCTGCGGCGCGGCGGGCAGATCCAGCGGCAGCGAGAGCTGCGTCCCCTCCCGCCCCCGCACGGACCGCGGCGCCGCCGCGATCCCGAGACGCCACAGCGCCTCGCGCCTTGCGTACGCGTACGCCGGCGCCTCGCGGCCGCTGCCTGTGTCCTCGGCCGCTCGTGCGCAGGAGCACACGTCGCCGGCCTGCGTCCCTGGCAGCGACCGCGATCCATCCGGCTTTGCCAGTGGAGACACAGCCAACGCGTCGCAGGCGCCTGCCCATGCAAGCCGCTCCAGCGACGGGCGGCCCGCGCCCGCGCGTGAGGCGAGGTCCTCCAGCGAGCCGAACGGGCCGCCGGCCTCGCGCTCGGCGACGAGCGCCGCGACCTCGTCGCCGCGCACCCCGAGCACGTGCCCGAGCCCGAGGCGGACCGCGCCCTCGGACGTCACCGTGCACCCCACGCCGCTCGCGTTGACCTCCGGGGGCTGCACCTCGATGCCGCGCCGCTGCGCCTCGTGGACGAGCGCGTCGGGCGGGTAGAAGCCCATCGGCTGCTCATCGAGCAGCGCGGCGAGGAACTCGGGGCCGTAGTGCACCCGCAGCCAGGTCGACTGGTAGGCGAGCAGGCCGAACGCGGCGCCGTGGGCCTTCGGGAACCCGAAGCCCGAGAAGCCGATGATCATCGTGAAGACCCGCTCGGCGAGCGCCTCGTCGACGTCGTCCCAGCGCGCCATCGCGCCCTCGACGAAGCGCTGATGGTGCGATTCGACTGCGGCCAGCGAACGCTTGCGGCTCATCGCCCGGCGCAGCCCCTCGGCCTCCCCCGGCGAGAAGCCGGCGAACGCCATCGCGACCTCGATCACCTGGTCCTGGAAGATGATCGTGCCGAGCGTGTCGCGCAGCACCGGCTCGAGCGAGGGATGGTCGTAGGGCACCTCGTAGGACGGGTCGGCGCGCAGCGCCTGGCGGCGCTTGATGTAGGGGTTGACCGCCCCGCCCTGGATCGGGCCGGGCCGCACGATCGCCACCTGGATCGTGATGTCGTCGAGGTTCTCCGGCCTGGTGCGCAGCAGCGAGGCCATCTGCGCGCGGCTCTCGATCTGGAAGACGCCCGTCGTCTCGGCGTTCTGGATCGCGTCGTAGACCTGCGGGTCGTCGTAGGGGATCCGCGAGAGGTCGATCCGCTCGTTGCGCCGCGCGGCGATCTGCTCGACGCAGCGCTCGACGGCGGAGAGCATCCCGAGCCCGAGCAGGTCGATCTTCAGGAACCCCGCGTCGGCACAGGAGTCCTTGTCCCACATGACCATCTGGCGGCCCTCCATCGCCGCGGGGACGACCGGGCAGCAGTCGATCAGCGGCCGGGTGGCGATGATCATTCCGCCCGAGTGCTGGGAGAGATGCCGCGGCAGGCCGTAGGCCTCCTGCGCCAGCTCGGCGAGGTGGCGCCAGCGCGTGGGCGGCTCCCCCTCCATGCGACCTGGGCCGAGCGCCGTCGCGATGTCGGCGTCGATCCCCTTCGAGGACCAGCCCTCGGACCCGCGCGCCACGCGCTCGATCTCGCCGGGCGGCAGGCCGAGCGCCTTGCCGAGCTCGCGGATCGCCCCGCGCGAGCGATAGGTCGGGAAGGCGGCGACGAGTGCCGAGCGCTCGTGCCCGTAGCGCTCGTGGATCCGTGGGATCAGGACCTCGCGCACGTCGCGCGGGAAATCGAGGTCGATGTCCGGCAGCGCGCTGATCTCCTCGTTGAGGAAGCGCCCGAGGAAGAGCCTGTTGGCGACCGGGTCGACGTGCGAGAGCCCGGTCAGGTAGCAGACGATCGAGGAGACCGAGGAGCCGCGCCCGCGCCCCGGCGGCAGCAGCGCGCGGACGGTGTCCGTCCCGCGGACCTCGACGGCGACCTCGCGGGCGAGCTCGAGCATGTCGCGGTGCAGCACGAAGAACCCGGACAGCCCGAGCTTCGCGATGAGTCCCAGCTCCTCGTCCAGCCGCGCCGCCGCCTCCTCGCGCAGGCGGTGGCCGAGCGGATAGCGCTCCTCGAAGCGGGCATGGCAGGCCTCCGCGAGGAAGCGGCCCGCCCCCTCGTCCTCGGCCCCCGGGTAGCGGTAGCCGAGGTCCTGCGTGAGGTCGAAGGTGAGCGTCTCCGCGAGCCGCGCGGTCTCGGCGACCGCCTCCGGATGGTCCTCGAAGCGGGCGGCCATCGCGGCCGGCGTCGTCATGACGTGGGCGTGGTTGCCGCGGCGCAGCGGCTCGGAGGCGTCGAGCGTCGTGCGCTCGCGCACGGCGACGAGCGCGTCCTGCAGCCGTGCGCGCGAGGGCGCGTGCGCATGGACGTCGCCGGTCGCGACACAGGGCACACCGAGCCGCTCGGCGAGCGCGGAGAGCCCGCGGTTCAGGGTGCGGTCGTGGCGGGCGAAAGGCCGCTGGAGCTCGACCCGGAAGCCGTCGCGGCCGAAGGCGGCCAGCAGCCGGCGCATCGTCGGCTCGTCACGCACCCCGTGGCGCGCGCACCCGCTGAGGCAGACGAGGCCCTCCGCGTACCGCTCGACGTCGCGCAGCTCGATGCTCGGCTCCCCGCGCGTCCGCCGCGCCGACCCCTCGCGCGTCCGCGCGTGCGCATGGGTGAGCAGCCGGCAGAGGTTCGACCAGCCGCGCGCGTCGCGGACGAGGATGGTCAGGTGACGATGCTCGGCCTCCGGCGGCTGCCCGTCGTCGCGGAAGGAGATCTCCGCGCCGTGGATCGCGCGCAGCCCGCGCGAGGACGCGGCCTGGGCGAACTCCATCGAGCCCGAGACCGAGTCGTGGTCGGTCAGCGCGAGCGTCGTGTGCCCGCGCTCGAGCGCCGCCCCGACGAGCTCGTCCGGCAGCGAGGCCCCGTCGAGGAACGAGAAGGCCGAGTGGCAATGGAGCTCGACGTACGACACGAACATATGTTCGCATACGTCGCGGATGCCGTGCGCTCGACCATCGGGATCAACCATCTAGGGTGGCCCGGTGAGCGCGACCACGGTGAGCACCCCGTCGGTGACCGGGACGGGCACCGCCGGGGCGCTGCGGGGCATCAGCG
>JADGPM010000259.1 GCA_017882425.1 Solirubrobacteraceae bacterium | reverse complement strand
GATGGAGCACCCCGTGTGGGCGCCGTTCGCCGGCCGCATCGTCCACGTCGCGTGCCGCCAGGGCCAGCAGGTGTCGGCGGGCGAGCTGCTGGTGGAGCTTGCGGCGGAACCCGGCGAGCCGGAGTAGTGGCCGGCACCTGAACCCGGCGAGCCTTGCGTGGTGGCCGGAACCTGAACCCGGCGAACCTTGCGTGGTGGCCGGAACCTGAACCCGGCGAACCAGGGGTCTGACCCCGCCGGCGAACCGAGTAGCCCGGCGACACAACACAGGGGGTCTGACCCCGCGCTTAAACGCGTGGACGACGCGCACGAGCACGAACCGTCACAGGGCGCGAGGGACCCGCGCTCCGGCATGAGTCTCGAGCACGTGCGCTCAGGCTCGAACGTTTACACGCGGGGTCAGACCCCCTGCGATGTGTGTGCCGATTCACTCGGCTCGCCGGCGGGGTCAGACCCCAGGCTCGCCGGGTTCCGGCTCGCCGGGTTCAGGTTCCGGCCACCACCCCACAGGTTCCAGCCACCACCACACAGGTTCCGGCCACCACGCCGGCCCGCCCGGGCTCAGAGCCCGGCTGCGAAGGCGCCGTCGGCGATGATCGCGATCGTCCTGCCGCGCGCGTCGGTCGCTTCCACATCCATCTCCGGCGCGCCGATCATCACGTCGAGGTGCACCACCGAGCGGTTCGGGGGCGGCGTTCCGGGCGCGCGGCAGTCACCGAAGCCGAGGCCGAACGCGATGTGCGCCGCCGCGTTCTCGTCGAGCAGCGTCGTGAAGTACGGCCGTCCGGCGGCGCCCACGCGCGAGGAGCTGTCCACGAGCGCGAGCTCGCCGAGGCGCGATGCCCCGCGATCACGCGCGAGGTAGCCGGCGAGGAACTCGCGGTCGCCCTCGTCGGCGGCCTCGAGCCGGACGAGCCGTCCGCGCCGGAACTCGCCGGCGATGCCCTCGATCACGCGCCCTGCGAGCGCGAGCGGCCGGGTGCACCGGAAGATGCCCGCCGTGGCGGACTGATCCGGGCTCGTGAAGACCTCTTCGGTGGGGATGTTCGGCGTGATGTTGTGGCCGCGCACGTTGTTGAAGCCGCCGCGCCAGCTCGTCCCCTCCGGCAGGGCGAGGCGCAGGTCGGTGCCCGGCGCGGACAGCCGCAGCTCGCGCAGGCCGAGCTGCGTCAACCGGTCTGCGCGCTCGGCGAGCCGCGCCGCGTGCTGGCGCCAGCCGTCGGGCGGATCGTCGGGCGCGAGCCGCGCGAAGCACAGCAGGTCGTCCGCGAGCGCAGCGACGCCCTGCTCGGCCGGCAGGTCCGGGTAGACCTGCGCGGCCCACGCCGGGGTCGGCCACGCCACGACGGCGAAGCGCGCGTCGGCGCGCCCGACCGCGCGGCGGTAGGGCGGAAGGCCCGCGCGGTCCGTGACGCGGCGCACGGCGCGCGCGGGCGGCACGTCTGCCAGCACCTGCGGATCCTCGCTGCCCGCGATCCAGACGATCCCGGCGCCCTCGCGGACGAGCTCGCGCATGCGGGCGTCCTCCCACGCGGGGCGCCAGTCGAGCGTGTCGACGGGCGCGCCGAGCGCGCGCGCCCTCGTGATGCGCGGGTCGGTCTCGAGCACGTCGACGTAGCGCGCCCCGGCGCGGTAGGCGGCCTCGGTGAGCGCGACGGCGAGCCGGCGCTGGATCGGCTCCGGGTGCACCGCCAGGACATCGCCCTCGCCGATCAGGAGCCCGTCGCGCACGATCGCGTCGGCGTAGCGGGCAAGCGAGCCGTCGTCCACGTTCCACATGCTACGCGGCCGGTATCGTGCGGAGAGTGGACCTGGATCTCTCCGACGAGCACCGCCTGTTCCGCGACACGGTGCGGGACTTCGCGGAAGGCGTCGTCGGCCCGGTCGCCGAGGAGCTCGACGCCCACGGGCGCTTCCCGCTCGCCGAGCTGAGCCAGGCCGCCGGCCTCGGCCTCCTCGGAGTCCCCGTGCCGGAGGCCGACGGCGGCTCGGGCGGCGACACGCTGGCCTACGCCATCTGCATCGAGGAGCTCGCGCGCGTCGACTCGTCCTTCGCGATCACGGTTGCCGCCCACACCTCGCTCGGCACCATGCCGATCCTGCTCTTCGGCGACGAGCGCCAGCGCGCCGAGTGGCTGCCGCGGCTCGCCTCGGGTGAGCGCCTCGCGGCCTTCGGGCTGACCGAGCCCGAGGCCGGGTCGGATGCGGGCGCAACGCGCACCACGGCGCGCGCCGACAACGGCGAGTGGGTGATCGACGGCGCGAAGATGTTCATCACGAACGCCGGCACCGAGATCAGTGGCTGCGTCACGATCACCGCGCGCACCGGCGAGGACGAGATCTCGAACATCATCGTCCCGAACGGCGCCCCCGGCTACGACGTCGGCCCGCCGCTCAAGAAGATGGGCTGGAAGTCGTCCGATACGCGCCCGCTGGCGTTCTCGGGCTGCCGCGTGCCCGCCGAGAACCTGCTCGGGCCGCGCGGCGAGGGCCTGCACCAGTTCCTCACGATCCTCGACGGCGGCCGCATCTCGGTCGCCGCGCTCGGGCTCGGCCTCGCGCAGGGCGCCTACGAGCTGGCGCTCGCCTACGCCCGCACCCGCCAGCAGTTCGGGCGCGCGATCTCGCGCTTCCAGGCGATCCAGTTCAAGCTCGCCGACATGGCGACCGAGATCGCGGCGGCGCGCGCGCTCGTCTACCGCTCGGCCTGGCTCAAGGATCGCGGGCGCGCGTTCGCGCACGAAGCTTCGATGGCCAAGCTCTACACGGCCGAACTGGCCTGCCGCGTCGCCGACGAGGCAGT
>JADGPM010000258.1 GCA_017882425.1 Solirubrobacteraceae bacterium | reverse complement strand
TCGGCGCTGGCCATCGCCCGCATCGACGACGGCGTGCGGGTCGAGCTCGCCGGGCGTGGGCCGGCCTTCTCCAGCGGCGGCGACCTGGCCGAGTTCGGCACCTTCCCCGATCCCGCAACGGCCCATCTGGTCCGTATCCGCCACGGCGCCGCCCTGCACATCCACGAGCTCGCGACCCGCACGACGGCGCGTATCCACGGGGCCTGCATCGGTGCGGGTATCGAGCTGCCCGCGTTCGCGGGGCGGGTGGTCGCCGCCCCAGACACCCGCATGGGCCTTCCTGAGGTGGCGATGGGTCTCGTTCCCGGCGCGGGCGGGACGGTCAGCATCGTCAAGCGCATCGGACGATGGCGTACGGCGTGGCTCGCGCTCACCGGCGAGCACCTGGACGCGGGGCGCGCACTTGAGTGGGGTCTCGTCGACGCGATCAGCGCGTCATGAGTACGGCGGTGACGGGGCCGGAACGCCAGGCGCGTCGGTGGTCGGACGAGCTCGAGCACCTCAGCGGCGGCCTGGTCCGGGTCGACGGTGCGAGCCTGCTGCACGAACGCATGGCACTCACCGGCGCCGTCCCGCAGGGCACGGTCTCCGCCGGCGGCGCCTGTCACCTCATGCGCGCCGCCGACGGCTGGATCGCCGCCTCTTTGCCGCGGACCAGCGACTACGAGCTCGTCCCGGCGCTCACCGAGGCCGGCGCCGGCGGCTCGTGGCTCGCTCTGCACGAATGGGCCGCGAGTCGCCGAGCGGTGGACATCGCGGAACGCGCGCGACTGCTGGGCATGGCGATCAGCCGGTTGGGGGAGTCGCAGCCCGCCCTCGCACTGCCGCCGCCGGCGGCGTGGCCGGTCCCGTTCGGCAACCCGCTCGTCGTCGACTTCAGCGCGCTCTGGGCCGGCCCGCTCTGCGCGCGACTGCTCGGGCTGGCCGGGGCTCGCGTCATCAAGGTGGAGAGCAGGGATCGCCCGGATGGTGCCCGGCGCGGCAACGCCGCGTTCTACGAGCGGCTGCACGCGGGCCACGAAGAGGTCGTCGTCGAGCCCGGCACCGCGGACGGTGGGGCGCGGCTGCGCGAGCTCGTCGAGTCGGCCGACATCGTCATCGAGGCCTCACGCCCGCGGGCGCTCGCCGGCTGGGGCCTGGACGCCGACGAGGCGGTCGCTGCCGGCACGATCTGGGTCAGCATCACGGCGTACGGAAGGGCGCAGGGTGATCGGATCGGCTTCGGTGACGACGTGGCTGCCGGTGCCGGGCTCGTCGAGTGGGACGCGGGTTCCACCCCGCCGCAGCCGTCGTTCGTGGGCGATGCGATCGCTGATCCGCTGACGGGACTCGCCGCCGCGGTCGCGGTCGTCCGGCTGGTCACGAGCGGAGCGCGTAAGCGGCGGCTGCTGGACGTGTCGATGGCCTCAGCCGCGGCCTGCGCGATAGCGGCGGGAAATATACAAAGCTAGGCTGCTTCTCATGGACGCCAGCGAGTTCCACGACATCCGTATCGCTGTTCGCCGCTTCGTGCGCGACGTCGTCGTGCCGGCCGAGACGGAGATCGAGGAGCGCGACGAGGTCCCGGAGCACATCCGCAAGGCAGCCGCCGACATGGGTCTTTTCGGCTTCGCCCTGCCGGAGGAGCACGGGGGTCTCGGGTTGACGTTGGAGCAGGAATCTCAGCTGGTCTTCGAGCTCGGCTACACGACCCCGGCGTTCCGCTCGATGTTCGGCACCAACAACGGCATCGCGGGCCACGTCCTGATGCTCGCCGCGGACGATGCGCAGAAGGCGGAGTACCTGCCGAAGGTGGCGTCGGGGGAGTGGACCGCCAGCTTCGCGCTCACCGAGGCCGAAGCCGGGTCCGATCCGGCCGGCTTGACGACGAGCGCGAAGCGTGACGGTGACGGCTGGGTGATCAACGGCACCAAGCGCTACATCACCAACGCGCCGGTCGCGGATGTGTTCATGGTCTTTGCCCGCACTGACCCCGACGCGCCGGCGACGAAGGGCATCTCCTGCTTCCTGGTCCCGAGCGCGACCAAGGGCGTTTCGGTCGGTCCCAAGGACCACAAGATGGGCCAGTCCGGGGCGTGGACGGCCGATGTCTACTTCGACGACGTGCGGGTCGGCAGCGAGTGGCTGATCGGCGCCGAGGGCGTTGGTTACGCGACGGCGATGGCGTGCCTCGCGCACGGCCGGGTGCACATCGCCGCGCTGTGCGTCGGCCTCACCCAGCGGCTCGTCGACGAGACGGTCGGCTTCGCGCTGGACCGGGTGCAGGGCGGCAAGCCGATCGCTCAGCACCAGCTGATTCAGGCGCTCATCGCCGATTCGCAGACCGACCTGATGGCGGCCCGCAGCCTGGTGCTGGAAACGGCCCGGGCCTACGACTCCGGCGAGGACACCAAGCTCGGCCCCTCGTGCGCGAAGTACTTCGCCAGCGAGGCCGTCGGCCGCGTCGCCGATCGGGCGGTGCAGGTCCACGGCGGGGCCGGCTACATGCGGGGGGTCGCAGCCGAGCGCTTCTACCGTGACGTGCGGCTGTTCCGCATCTACGAGGGCACCAGCCAGATCCAGCAGCTGGTCATCGCCCGCGCCACCCTGAAGCAGTTCACCGGCATCGCGCGCTAGCAGACAGCTGAAAACGGCGTTGTTCTGGCACCGCCGACCACAAGCAATCCGGCATGCTCCGGCCGCCGGGTTGTCCGTTTCAATCGACAAGCGATTGGGTGATTTTCGGCGCGTTCGCTACGTGCGATTGATTGTCGGTCGCGATCGGACGCCGGAATCGAGGCGACATCACTCTGCTTGTGTGACGTGTCGCTCGAAGGCTAGGTCTTCGGCAGCAGGTTGGCCGGGATCGCGTCGTCGTTCTTCAGCGCATTGAACAGCGACAACGCTTTGGCGCGGTCCCAGAGGACGACGCTCCCGGCGCCGGCCTCCGTGGCGAAGCCGCCGACGGGCACGGTGAGCGTGACTCCCTTGCTGCCGCCCGCGTCACGCAGTGCCAGGCCGAGCGAGATGACGTCCCAGATGTGGCTGCCCTTGTCGACCGTCAGGGCGTCGACGGCGTCGTAGCCGAGCGGGATCGACTTGAACGGGTTGATCAGCGTGCCGGTGCTGGC
>JADGPM010000257.1 GCA_017882425.1 Solirubrobacteraceae bacterium | reverse complement strand
GTACTTCAGCCAGTGCTCCGTCGCCGTCGACTGCCGCGACCTCGGCATCATGGCGGCGACGCTCGCCGGCGGCGGGCGCAACCCGGTCACGGGCGAGCGCGCCGCGCAGCCGGCCACCGTCCGCAAGGTGCTCACGCTGATGGCGAGCTGCGGCATGTACGACGGCGCGGGGGAGTGGCTCTACCGGGTCGGGCTGCCGGCCAAGAGCGGGGTGGGCGGCGGCATCATCGCGGTGCTGCCCGGCCAGCTGGGCGTCGCCGTCTACTCGCCGCCGCTCGACCGCCACGGCAACAGCGTGCGCGGCGTGCGCGTGTGCCGTGACCTCTCGCGCGAGCTCGACCTGCACCTGGTGCACGGCGGTCGCCATGGCGCCTCGCCGATCCGCGCGATCTACACGCTCGCCCAGCACGGCTCGATGCGCCGGCGCGACGGACAGGAGGCGGAGCAGCTCGCCCGCGCCGGGACGCAGGCGATCGTCGCTGAGCTGCAGGGCGACCTCGACTTCCGCGCGGTCGAGCTCGTGGCGCGACGCTTCACCCAGGCCTCCGCGCGGCCGCGCTACGCGCTGCTCGACCTCGCACGCGTCGACGACGTCGACACCGCGATCGTGGGGCTGCTCGCGGACCTCGCCGCGCTCTTCGCCGGACGCGACGGCGCGCTCGTGCTCAGCTCCGCCCAGCACCACACCGACGCGCTGGCGGCGCTGCGCGATGCCGCCGACGAGCACGCCGTGCCGGCACCGCGCACGTTCGATGAGCTCGACGTCGCGCTCGAGTGGGTCGAGGACCGCCTCTGCGGCATCGGCGAGAGCGAGCGGGCGGGGCCGCGCGTCGAGCTCTCGGGCCACGAGGCGCTCGCAGGTCTCAGCGCCGAGCAGATGGCGGTCGTCACCGCGTACCTCGAGCCGCGAACGTACCCCGCGGGGGAGCTGATCCAGCCGGTCGGCGAGCCGGCCGGCGAGCTGCTGCTGATCACCGCGGGCGCGCTCAGCATCGTCCTCGAGCTGGCCGACGGCGGCGAGCGGCGCCTGGACACCATCGCCCCCGGAATGCTCGTCGGTGAGCTCGCGCTCGCCGGGGGCGGCCCGCGGACCACGAGCGTCCGCGCCGACACGGACGTCGAGTGCTTCGCCATCGGCGCCGATGCGCTGGAGCGCCTGCGCGGCGAGGATCCGGTGCTGCGGGCGGCCCTGCTGGCGAACCTCGTGCGGATCGCCGGGCGCCGGGCCGATCGGCTCGGCCGCCACCTGCAGGCGCTGGCCGGCTAGCAGGGCCACGCCCCCGGCGCAATCTGGCGCGAACGCGGGCGCACTACGATCGCCCGCATGCTCGGCTCCCTGCTCGACACGGTGATGGACCGCACGATCGCCCCCGGCTACACGTCGATCGGCTACCGCGTGCGCCACCGCGTGGCCGGCTGGGACGACGCGCTGCCGCGGCTGGAAGGACGCACCGTCCTGGTGACCGGTGTGACCTCGGGCATCGGGCGCGCCGCGGCGGAGCGGTTCGCGCAGCTCGGCGCCCGGGTCCTGCTCGTCGCCCGCGACGCCGGGCGCGGCGCGCGCGCCCGCGCCGAGCTCGTTGCGGCGACCGGCAACGAGGACCTGCACGTCGAGCTCTGCGACCTGTCCTCGCTCGCCTCCGTGCGCGCGCTCGCCGGCCGGCTGGAGGGAACGCCACTGCACGTCGTCGTCCACAACGCGGGCCTCCTGCCCGCCGAGCGCAGGGTGACCGAGGACGGCATCGAGGTCGCGTTCGCGACGAACGTGCTCGGGCCGTTCCTGCTGACCGCGCTGACCGAGCAGACGCTGCGCGCGAGCGCGCCCGCGCGGGTGATCTGGGTCTCCTCGGGCGGGATGTACTCCCAGCGCGTGGCGACGTCCGACCTGCAGGCCGAGGGCCTCGCCGATGACTGGGACGGCACCGTCGTCTACGCGCGGACCAAGCGGGCGCAGGTGATCCTCGCCGAGTTGTGGGCCGAGCGCCTGGCCGGCAGCGGCGTCGTGGTGCACGCGATGCACCCCGGCTGGGTGGCGACGCCCGGTGTCAAGGACTCGCTGCCGCGCTTCGAGAAGGTCGTCCGCCCGCTCCTGCGCACGCCGTACGAGGGCGCCGACACGATCGTCTGGCTCGGCGCTGCCGACGAGCCCGCCCGCAGCAGCGGCGGCTTCTGGCACGACCGCCGCGCGCGCCCGACGCACCTCCTGCCGAGCACGCGGGAGACCGACGAGCAGCGCCGCGCGCTGTGGGACGCGTGCGTCGAGCTCAGCGGCGCGCCCGTCTGAGCCGCGCGGCCGCTTCGTACGCTCTCCCGGTGAGCCGCTCCCGCCTGCCGCGCGATCTCTGGTCGATCATCGCGCCGCTCGTGGCGATGGTGGCGCTCGCCCTGACGTGGGGGAGCCATCCCTCCACACTCGTCGCCGTGATCGTGGGGCTCTTCCTCGCAGCCGCCGTCCTCGCGTCGGTGCACCATGCCGAGGTGATCGCCCACCGGGTTGGGGAGCCGTTCGGCTCGCTCGTGCTGGCCGTCGCGGTGACCGTGATCGAGGTCGCCCTGATCGTCACCCTGATGGTCTCCGGCGGCCCGAAGACGGGAACGCTGGCGCGCGACACCGTCTTCGGCGCCGTCATGATCACCTGCAACGGCATCCTCGGCGCCTCGCTGCTCGTCGGAGCGCTGCGCCGGCGCGAGGTCGAGTTCAGCGCCGAGGGCTCGGGCGCGGCGCTCGGGACGGTCGCCACGCTCGCCACCCTGAGCCTCGTCCTGCCGACGTTCACCACGAGCAAGCCCGGTCCGGAGTTCTCGCCCGCGCAGCTGGCCTTCGCGGCGACCGCGTCGCTCGTGCTCTACGGGCTGTTCGTGCTGACGCAGACCGTCCGCCATCGCGAGGACTTCCTGCCGGTCGAGCTCGACGACGGCGCCGAGGTCCGCGACGCGGACGATGCGCCACCGTCGAGCCGGGCGGCCTGGATCAGTCTCGGCCTCCTGGTCGTCGCGCTGGTCGCGGTGGTCGGGCTGGCGAAGATCGAGTCGGGGCCGATCGAGGACGGCGTGGCCGCGGCGGGCTTCCCCTCGTCGGCGGTGGGCGTCGTGATCGCCCTGCTCGTCCTGCTGCCCGAGACGCTGGCCGCCGTCCGCGCCGCGCGGCGCGACCACGTCCAGACGAGCTTGAACCTCGCGTTCGGCTCGGCGATCGCGAGCATCGGTCTGACGATCCCCGCGATCGCGCTCGCGTCGATCTGGCTCGACGGCCCGCTCGTGCTGGGTCTCGGGACGACGCAGATCGTGCTGCTCGTGATCACCGTGGTGATGGGCACACTGACCGTCCTGCCCGGCCGGGCGACGATCCAGCAGGCCGGCATCCACCTCGTGCTGTTCAG
>JADGPM010000044.1 GCA_017882425.1 Solirubrobacteraceae bacterium | reverse complement strand
CGTCGCGCGGACGCGGGAGCTGCGAAAGCGGTTACCGAGCCCTCCCGCGCAAGACCCGCTCAACAAGGCGCCGCCACGCCGACGGCCCGCGCGGCACCGTCGCACGCCACTCATCCCGCGTCGGCAGGCGCCCGGCACGCCGCGCACGCAGCATGCACGCGGTGTGTGCGTGGCGGCGTCCGGCCGGCCGCCCCTCGGGGAGCAGGAGCACGTGCTCGCTGAGCGCCGCGAGGTGGCGTCCGCACAACGGGCAGCGGTAGGTCACCGGCTTGCGATTCTGCGCCGGACGGACCTCCCACCAGCGTGGCTGCGTTCCAGGATCGGCCATGACCGCGCCCAAGCGTCGCACGCGGCGCAACTCTCGCCCGGGCGTGGGGTTCGAACGGATGACCCCCTGGGAAGGACGAAAGCACCATGCACGCATCACGGCGCTCCACGCGCTCCATCACCCACGCCGTCGCGCTCCTCGCTGCGACGGCCCTCGTCTTCGCCGCTGCCGCGACGACCGCCGTCGCGGCGCCGCCGTCGCTGTCCACCGGCGGCGCGACGAAGGTCAGCCCGCAGTCGGCGACGCTGACCGGCACGATCAACGCGAAGGGGAAGGCCACGGTCTACTTCTTCCAGTACGGCACGACCGCCGCCTACGGCGCGCAGACGCCGGAGATCAGCGCGGGCTCGGCCACGAAGAACGTCGGCGCGGCCGCCGACGTGATCGGCCTCCTGCCCGCGACGACCTACCACTACCGCCTCGTCGCGCGCAACGCCGACGGGACGGTCACGGGCGGCGACCGCTCGTTCAAGACGCACAACCAGCCGCTGGGCTTCTCGCTCGGGGCGACGCCGAATCCCGTGCCCTACGGCCAGGGCGTCACGCTCCAGGGCGTGCTCTCGGGCACCGGCAACGCCGGCCGCCAGGTCGTGCTCCAGCAGAAGGTCTTCCCGTACCTCACCGACTTCCAGACGGTCGGCAACCCGCAGGTGACGGGCAGCAGCGGCGCGTTCGCCTTCCCGCTGCTCGGCGTCACGACGAACACGCAGTACCGCGTCGCGACGACCGGCGCCAAGCCGGTGCTCAGCGAGGTCGTCACGCTCGGCGTCGCCGTGCACCTGACGACGCGCGTCACCTCGCACCACGTGCGCCGCGGCGGCCACATCACGTTCTCCGGCACGATCAGGCCCGCCAAGGTCGGTGCGCTGTTCGCCGTGCAGAAGCAGAGCTCGGCGGGTGCCTGGGTCACCGTCGCGGGCGGCGTCGCCCACGGCGGCGGTCAGACGTTCACCCGCTATTCGAAGCGCGTGCGCATCCGGCGCGGCGGGACCTATCGCGTGTTCGTCGGCGTGGCCGACGGCCTGCAGGTCTCCAACGCCGGCAGCTCGATCCGCATCAGGACCCGGTAGCAGCAGCGGCCGACACGCGGTGGGACGCCGGACGGCGCTCCCACCGCGCGCGGGCGGCGCACGGCAGTGCTCAAGGCGGCCGCCGCTCGCGCCGACATCATCAGGATGCGTCGCCGGATCGCACGGTTCCCGCTGCTCGGGCGGTTCAGCGTTCTCAGCCTGCTCGGCATCGCCCTGCTCGGGGTCGCCGTCGGACTGGCGCTCCACGCGCGCATCCAGCACCGCGCGGTCGCCGACGCGCGCCGCCTGGCGGTCGCGGTCGCCCGCACCGGAGCGCAGTCCGCGCTGACGCCGGCGGACCTGCGCGGCCCGGTCGGCGCCGCGCGCGCCGACCAGCTCGACGCCCGGCTCGGGCGCCCGCTCGCCGCCAGCGGTGTCCTGCGCGCGAAGGTCTACAACGCCTCGGGCCAGGTCGTCTACACCGACGAGCGCAGCCTGATGGGCGCGCACAACGACGAGATCGCGCCGATCCTGCGCTCGGCCGCCGTGAGGACGGAGACCGGCCGCGGCACCAGCGACGACGGCCACGGCGCGCCGACGCTGTCCGCGTATGTGCCGCTGCAGATCGGCGACGCCGCCCGCCCGAACGGCGTCTTCGAGCTCTACCTCCCGTACGCCCCCGTCGCAGCGGACATCACCAACGACACGCGCACGCTGATCGTGCTGCTCACGCTCGGGCTCCTGCTGCTCTGGGCGAGCCTCTTCCGGATCGTCGCCAGCGCCTCGCGCCGCCTGCGCCGCCAGGCGCGGGAGGACCACCTGACCGGACTGCCGAATCGCGCCCAGCTGCACTCCGACGGGCGCAGGGCGCTCGCGCTCTCAGGCCGGTCCGGGCGGCTGTCGGCGCTCGTCCTGATCGACCTCGACCGCTTCAAGGAGGTCAACGACACGCTCGGCCACGACCAGGGTGACATGCTGCTCTGCGAGGTCGCCGCCAGGCTGCGTGACGTCCTGCGCCCGACCGACGTGCTGGCGCGCCTCGGCGGCGACGAGTTCGCGATCCTCGTGAGCGACCTGCCCCATCGCGGCGCGACGGCCGAGCTCGCCGACCGCATCGGCACGGCGCTCGGGCGGCCGTTCGACCTGTGCGGCGTGGGCATCGAGCTGGGTGCCAGCATCGGCGTCGCGCTGTACCCCGAGCACGGCCGCGACCTCAGCACCCTGCTCCAGCGCGCCGACGTGGCGATGTACGAGGCCAAGCGCGGCCGCGCGCGCATCGAGACCTACGACCCGGCGCGCGATCCCTACTCCCCCGAGCGGCTGGCGCTCGTCTCCGAGCTGCGCCGGGCGATCGAGCGCGACGAGCTCGTGCTGCACTTCCAGCCGAAGGTCGCGATCGACGGCGGCGAGGTCATCGGCGTCGAGGCGCTCGTGCGCTGGGAGCACCCGCGGCGCGGCACGATCCCGCCCGTCGACTTCGTGCCGCTCGCCGAGCGCACCGGGGTGATCGGCGCCCTCACGCGCTGGGTGCTCGACGCGGCGCTGCGCCAGTGCCGGATCTGGATCGACAGCGGGATCGACCTGCCGGTCGCCGTGAACCTCTCCGGCGCCGACGTGCTCGACGCGCGCCTCGCCGACGACGTCGCCGCCGCACTGCGGCGCGCCGGCGTGCCCGGCGACCACCTCGAGTGCGAGATCTCCGAGCACACCGTCCTGGCCGATCCGCTCCGCGCGGTCGAGTCGCTGGGCCGGCTGCGTGCGATGGGTGTGCGGCTCTCGCTGGACGACTTCGGGCAGGGCCAGTCCTCGCTCTCCTATCTGGGGCGGCTGCCGCTCGACGAGATCAAGATCGACCGCTCGTTCGTCATGGGGATGGGCGAGGACGCCAGCGACGCCGCGATCGTGCGCGCGACGATCGACCTCGGCCGGGGCCTCGGCCTGCAGGTCGTCGCCGAGGGCGTCGAGGACGACGAGGCCCTCGCGGGCCTGGCGCTGCTGCGGTGCGACGTCGCACAGGGCTTCGGCCTGAGCCGGCCGCTCCCGGCCGACCAGCTCGAGCGCTGGCTGGCCGAGCGCACCGCCGCGCGCGCCGCCGGTTGACCGCGCCGATCGCGCCTGCGAGCGTGCGGCCCATGGCCGAGCGCTGGTTCGCCGACGAGGAGCTGCGGGAGCTCTCGCGGCCCACGATGGATCGTGCGATCGAGTCGCTCGACGCCGGTGACGTCGCCACGGCCCGGGCGCTGTGCGAGGCGATGAAGAGCGAGTGGCTGATGCTCCACGACCTCTACGCCGGATCGGTCGCGGGCCTGCTGACGTTCATCCGCGACCGCCTCGGCGAGGACGCGATCGGCGAGGCGCACGAGGAGTCGATGGAGCGCGACTGGCGCCGCCAGGTCGAGCGCATCGCCGAGGTCGACCGGCGTGAGCTCGTCTACCTGCTGGCGACGACGTGGCGGGCGCACTCCGCCTCGGGCGTGGGGCGCAACCCGGGCGCGTTCACGATCACCGAGGACGACGAGAAGATCACCTTCAGCATGAATCCCTGCGGCTCGGGTCAGCGGCTGTGGCGCAACGGCCACTACGCGCGCCCGGACGGCTACGCGCTGACGAGCGAGCCGCACGACTGGACCTACGGACGGCGCGACTTCCCCGTCTACTGCACGCACTGCGCGTTCATGAACGAGTCGCTGCCGATCAAGTGGCTCGGCTTCCCGATCTACCCGAGCCACCCGCCGGAGGACTTCGACCACGACCCGTGCGTGTGGCACTGGTACAAGGACCCGGCGGCCATTCCCGCCGAGCACTGGGAGCGCTACGGGCTGGAGCGGCCCGCGTGAGAGCGCTGGTGACGGGCGCCTGCGGCGGCATCGGCCGCGCGGTCGTGGCCGAGCTGGCGGGGGCGGGCGCGCAGGTCGGGGCCTGCGACCTGGCGGCGGCGCTCGAGCGCGGCGCGCCGGAGGGGACGAGCGCGAGCGCCGCGTTCGACGTGCGCGACGCCGAGGCGGTGCGCGCGGGCGTCGCCGGGATCGCCGCGGCGCTCGGCGGCCTGGACGCCGTCGTGGCGAACGCGGGCGTGGTCGACACGATCCATCGCGCCGACCGCTTCCCGGTGGACGACTGGCGCGCGGACCTCGACGCGAACCTGACCGGCCAGTTCCTCGTCGCACAGGCGGCGTGGCCGGCGCTGCTGGAGGCGGCGCGCGCCGGGGGCGCGCCGGCACTCGTCTTCGTGTCCTCGGCCTCCGCCGAGACCGGCCTGCCGGGGCAGGTCGCCTACACCGCGGCGAAGGCGGGGATCGTCGGCATGGCGCGCACGCTCGCCGGCGAGTGGGGCCCGCGCGGGGTGCGCGTCAACGTCGTCATGCCGGGGATGATCGGGACGCCGAAGGTGCGCGCGCTGCCCGCAGCGGTGCTCGGCGGGCTGCTCGGCCAGGTGCCGCTCGGGCGCGTCGGCGAGCCTGCGGAGGTCGCCGCGACGATCGCGTTCCTGCTCTCACCCGCCGCGGGCTACGTCCACGGGCAGGTGCTGCGGATCGACGGCGGCCTGGGACTCGGCGGCGCCTCGCTGGCGACGGGCGACGCCGGCTGAGCGGCTAGGGGCGCTGCGCGCAGGCCTTCGGCGAGGGCGTCGCGCGCAGGAACTTCTCGAACGCGAGCGGCCGGGAGGTCATCACGCCGTCCACGCACCAGGAGATCAGGTTGCGCCATGTCGCGGGCGTGTCCGGGTCGGTGTCGCCGAACCAGTTCTGCCA
This sequence comes from Solirubrobacteraceae bacterium, assembly GCA_017882425.1. Taxonomy (GTDB): domain Bacteria; phylum Actinomycetota; class Thermoleophilia; order Solirubrobacterales; family Solirubrobacteraceae; genus F1-60-MAGs163. The sequence continues at coordinate 6,619 of JADGPM010000044.1, read as the reverse complement.
GGCGTAGCCGGCCTTGTGGGCACGGGCGACGTTGTCCTTCGACGTGATGGTCAGCAGGCTCCCGCCGAACATGTAGGTGATCGGCAGCTGGAAGGCCGCGACCCCGTCGCCGGGCGACTTGTTGGACAGCAGGAAGTCGGCCGAGCCGTCGATCCCGGGTGCGACCGGCAGCCCGGGCACGAGCTGGTGGAAGAGGTCGACCGCCGGCTGCTTGAAGGAGACGACGATGACGTCGCGCCGCCTGGAGCCCTTGAGCTCGCGGGCGAGCGCCCGCGCGTTCGTGAGGTACTCCGAGATGTCCTCGGCGGGGGTGCGGCCCTTGATCTCGACGTTCGTGGGCGTATGCGGGAACGTGCGCAGGACCTGGGCGAGCGTCGCGACCTTGAAGTCGTCGGCGGTGTAGCCCTTCGGCGGGCGCCGCCTGCCGGTCGCGACCCCGCGGAAGGGGTAGGCCGAGGCCGGCTTGTCGTGGCTGTAGTGGTTCGCCGTGGGCGAGAACCAGTAGGCCGCGTCGAGCCTGCGGATCTGCGCGAGCGTGTGCGAGGCGATCGTCCCGCTGCCGTTCGTCGTGCGGTCGAGCGTCGTGTCGTGGCGCACGACGACCTGCCCGTCCTTCGTCACGCCGATGTCCAGCTCGAGCATGTCGGCGCCGCCCTTGAGCGCGCGCTTGAAGGCGTACATCGTGTTCGACGGGAACTCGTCCTCGCCGCCCTGGTGGGCGATGTTCAGCGGGCGCGTGTGGCGCCAGGGGTTCGTGGTCGCGCCGAGCGCCGGGGTCGCGGCGAACGCGAGCAGCGTGACGGCGACGGCGGGGACGCGGGCCAGCCGGAGAAGATGCTTGGGCACCGGGCGAGGGTAGCGGCGGACGGCCCGCCCGCGCGCCAGGTGCGAGCGTCGCGGCGGTCTGCGACGCTGGCGCCGTGAGCGTCCACGACGTCGCCGAGTTCCTCGGGCGGTTCGCGCCGTTCGACGCGCTCGCGCCCGAAGCGCTGGAGACCGTCGGACGCTCCGTCGAGATCGAGTTCCACCCCGCGGGGGAGGTCGTCTTCGCCCGGGGCGCGGCGCCGGCGGCGCACGTCTGGGTGGTGCGCTCGGGCACCGTCGAGCTGGTCGACCGCGACCGCGTGCTGGACGAGCTCGGGCCGGGGGAGATGTTCGGCCATCCCTCGATGCTGTCGGGTCTGCCGACCGGCTTCGAGGCACGCGCGCACGAGGACACGCTCTGCTACCGCCTGCCGGCCGACGTCGTCGCGCCGGTGCTGGCGATGCCGGCGGGCGTGCGCTTCGTCGCCCGCACGCTGCTGGCCCGCTCGCAGGCTGCGCCGGGCCTGCTGGGCGACGACCTCGCCGCCGACCCCGCCCATCGCCGGGTCGACAGCTTCCTGCGCACGGCGCCCGTGCTGTGCGGACCGGACACGCCGATCCGCGAGGCCGCGCAGCGCATGACCGACGCGGGCCTCTCATCGGTGATCGTCGAGCTCGGCGACGGCGCGCTGGGCATCGTCACCGACCGCGACCTGCGCACGCACGTGGCGACCGGCGGGGTTCCGGTGGACGCGCCCGTCTCCAGGGTCATGACGCCCGATGCGTTCACGGTCGCGCCCGACCGGCTCGGCATCGAGGCCGTCATCGACATGCTCGACCGCGGCGTGCGCCACGCGCCCGTCGTCGACGCACAGGGGCGCGTCCTCGGCGTGCTCGACGATGTGGACCTGCTCGCCGCCGACGGCCGCACGCCGTTCCACCTGCGCCGCACGATCGCCGAGGCGCCGTCGACGGCGGAGCTCGAGGCCGCCGGGCGCGAGCTGCCCGCGATGCTCGTCGCGCTGTTCGATGCCGGCGTCGCCCCAGGACGCATCAGCTCGATCCAGACGATCGTCATCGACGCGCTCACGCGCCGGCTGCTCGAGCTCGCGATCGCGGAGCTCGGCCCCGCGCCCGTCCCATTCTCCTGGCTCGCGCTCGGCAGCCTCGGGCGCCGCGAGGCCGTGCCGTCGTCCGATGCCGACACCGGGCTCGTCTGGCACGGCGACGACGCCGACCCGCAGGTCCGCCGCTGGATGGGCGAGCTGGCCGCGCGCGTCGTCGACGGGCTCGGGCGCTGCGGCCTCGCGCCCGACGATCACGGCGTGCGCGCGGACCGCGCGCTGTTCGCGCGTTCGGCCGACGCCTGGCGCGCGGAGCTCAAGGCCTGGATCGACGACCCGGCCCAGGAGAAGGCGCTGATCGCCGTCTCCGTGCTGTTCGACGGGCGCGTCGTCGCCGGCGAGGGCGTCGGGCGGCCGGTGGCGACGTGGCTGGCGCCCGAGGCGCGCCGCCGTGCGCTGCTGCGCCTGCTGGCGCGGCTCGCGCTCGCACACCGCCCGCCGACCGGCTTCCTGCGCGACATCGTCGTCGAGCATTCCGGCGAGCACCGCGGGGCGCTCGACATCAAGCGCGGCGGCGTCCTCCCGATCGCCGACCTCGCGCGCTGGGCGGGGATCACCGCCGGGGCGACCGATCCTGCGACCGCGGCGCGGATCGCACGCGCCGCGCAGGCGGGGATCCTCACGCCCGACGATGCGCGGACGCTCGGCGAGGCCTGGGACCTCGTCTGCGGGCTGCGCCTGGAGCATCAGATCGAGCGCCTGCGCGCCGGTCGCCCGCCCGACGACCACCTGCGTCCCGACGCGCTGAACCCGCTCACGCGCCGCTACCTGCGCGAGGCGTTCCGCGCGGTCGCGACGGTCCAGAAGCACGTGTCGAACGAGCTGTCCTTCGGGACGGGCGCGTGAACCTGTCCGCGTGGCTGCGGCGCCCTGCCTCGCCCGCTGCCGCCGCCTACGCGAAGGCCCCGCTCCCGGCGCTCGGCGCCGACTGGCGCGACGCGCGCTGGGCCGTCGTCGACCTCGAGCTGACGGGCCTTGACACGCGCATCGATGAGATCATCTCGCTCGGCGTGGTGCCCATCGACGGCGGCCGAGTGCGCGCCGGAGAAGCGCTCTACCGCGTCGTGCGCCCGCGTCGACCGCCGAGCCCGGCGTCGATCGAGATCCACGGGATCAGGCCCGCCGACCTCGACGCCGCACCCCCGCTGCAGGACGTCGTCGACGACCTGCTCGAGGCGCTGACCGGCCGGCGGATCGTCGCGCACGCGGCATTCGTCGAGCGGGCCTTTCTCGAGCCGGTGCTGCGCGCCCGTGGCGTGCGGCTGCGCGGGGAGCTGCTCGACACCCAGCTCCTCGCCCGCGCCTGGATCGCCGAGCGCACGGGCGCGCGTCCCGGGCGTCTGTCGCTCGATGCGCTCGCGGACGAGCTCGGGCTCCCGGTCGAGCGCGCCCACCACGCGCTGGGCGACGCGCTGACGACGGCGCAGGCCTTCCTCGCCCTCGCGAGCCACCTCGAGCACGACGGCGCGCTCAGCGTGCGCGCGCTGCTGGGCGATCAGGCCCGGGCGCGCGGGGGCGGCTGACGCGGCGCGACGCTCAGCGCACCGCTGCGCGCCAGCTCGGTCGCACCGTCGGGGAGCGTGAGCAGCACGCGCGCGGGGACGCCGCGCCGCGCGCCGACGACGAACCGCGCGCGCGAGCCGCTGTCGAGCCGGCGCGTGATCAGCGGCCACCAGCCGAAGCGGTCGTGCAGACGCAGCTGCAGGACGACCGTCGCCCCGGGCGCGGCCGGCGTGACCTGCACCTGCACCACCGCGCGCCGCACGCCGCGCGTGACGGTCGCGTGCACCGCGTGGTCGAGGACGAGGAGCTGCACGGGCGGGGAGGTGTCGCCGCCCGCGACGGCGCGGTAGCTGGCGCTCGCGCTGGGCTCCAGCGCCGCCGTGAACGTCCCGTCGTCGCCGACGGTCGCCTGCGCCACCGGGACATAACCCGTGCCGCCGTCCGCCTGGATCGACACCGCCGACCCCGAGGGCAGCGCCGCGCGCCCGCGCAGCGGGTAGACACGCCCGGCACCGGCGGGCGCGCCGGGCGCGTCGAGCAGGACGCGGTGCACGTCGACCTCGCCGCGCATCGACGGGTGCAGGGTGCAGTAGAACCGGTGGGGGCCGGGCGCGTCGTAGGCGTGCGTGAACGACGCGCCGGAGCCCAGGCGCCCCGAGTCGTAGGCACCGTCCTCGGCTGTGACGGTGTGCTGGCGGGCGCTGTCGTTCGTCCAGTGGACGGGCTCGCCGGTGAGCACGTCGACCTGCGCCGGCTGGTAGGCGTCGAAGCCGATCGCCACCATGGCCTCGCCGCCCCCGCCGGGCATCTCCATCGCTGCGCGCGCGGAGAACGCGGGGGCCGCGAGCGCGGCGGCACCCGCGAGCGCGATGACAAGCCGCCGTCGCCTCACCGGTTCCGGACCCGGTAGATGCCGATCATGCCCGCGTTCATGTGGCTCTCGACGTGGCAGTGGTAGAGCCAGGTCCCCGGGCTCTCCTCACGCCAGCGGATCCGGTAGGTCTCCGCCGGGCCGATCGACTGCGTGTCCCGGGGCACGCCGCCGGGCGCGATCCAGCGGTGGCCGTGGACGTGGAACGTGTGGTGCTCGGAGCCCATCGCCATGACGTCCCACTGCACGAGCTGGCCGACCGTCGAGCGGAACACCGGGGTGTCGCCGACGAACGCGCGGCCGTCGATCGTCTGGAACGGGCCCATCGCGGCGAACACGACCTCGAACTCGCGATCGGGCATGCGGTCATGGGCCCCGAGGATCGAGAGCATCCCGTACATCCCGCCGGCGATCGAGGCGTCCATCGAGGGCGAGTGGTCGTGGTAGGGCCAGACGCCGACCGAGTCGCGGCCGGCCGTCAGCCGGTACGTCCACGTCTGCCCGTAGGCGACGTCGGCATCCCCGCCGGAGAACCCGGGCAGATAGGCGCCGTCGGAGCTCGGGCGGTAGTGGACGCCGTGGAAGTGCATCGAGTGCGGGCGGCGGAAGGCGCTGTCGAGATTCTTGAAGTGCACGCGGATCCGGTCGCCCGCGCGGGCGCGCAGCAGCGGCCCCGGGATCAGGTCCTGGTTGCCGCCGTCGAGCGCGGCGTTGCGCTCGGGGTGCACCCAGCCGGGGCTGTAGCGGCGGTAGACGACCGTCGGCAGGACCGTCTCGGCCGGGGTGAAGGTCGTGCCGCCGAGCGCGTCGCGCTCGTTGGGGACCATGTTCCAGTCGATGGGGACGGCGGCGACCCAGTAGTCGCGCGTCTGCGCGTCCGCGGGGGCGGCGCTGAACGCCGCCGCCCCCGTGGCGAGCAGGGCCACGAGCGTGGCCCGGACGTTCACTGCACGACGACGGTGCCGTGCATGAACGGATGGATCATGCAATAGAACTGGTACGTCCCCGCGGCGGCGAACGTCACCTGGTTGGATGCCGGCAGCGGGCTGGCCGCCACGTTGTCCAACCCCCCGGAGTTCCAGAAGCCGTTCCCGTGCAGGGTCGGCGACAGGGCCGCGGGGGCCGGCGGGACGTCGCTGGGGTAGACGGCCGCCGGATCGAACGCCGGCGAGTTCAGCGACGCGGCGATCTTCCCGAGGTAGGAGCTCGGGTCCTTCTCCGGGTCACCGGGGCCCGTCGTCGCGGTGTGGACCTCGAGCGACTTGGCGGACATCTTGAACGTGACGGTCGTCCCCGCTGCGACGGTGAGCGTCGACGGGAAGAACGCGTACGCCTCGACGCCGGACGCGCCCGACGCGCCGACGCTGACGGTGTTCGCCGGCACAGTCGTCTTGGCCACCGCCTTGGCGCTCGAGATGACCTTGGCGACCTGTGCCTTGAGCGTCGCCTTGTCCTGCGCGGCGGTCGGGATCCTGGCGCGCTTCGCCTTCACCGTGACGACGCCCTTCATCCCGGGGTGCACGTCGCAGTAGTAGGTGAACGACCCGGCCTTCTTGAAGGTGACGAGGATCGGCTTGGGCTTGTTCGCCAGTGGGAGTCCGCTCTCGAGACGCTTGCTGCCGTCGTAGGCCACCTTCTTGCCGTAGAGGCCGGGCAGGAGCGCCGGGTTGAACCCGAGCGCGTCCTGGCCGTTGAACCAGAACGGGGCGCCGGCGGCGTCCGCGGAGCCGCTGACCTTGCCGTTGCCGGTCAGCAGCGGCAGGACCGTCCCGCCCTTGGCTGGGAAGTCGAAGGTGTGAAAGCCCGATGGCACGAACTTCACCGAGTCCCCCTGGTGGATCGTCACGCCGTGCGGGAAGAAGTCGTTCGAGTCCGCGCCGAGGTTCTGCAGCCCCTTCTGGGCGGCCGCGGTCGTCCCCAGTGAGACGGTCTTGGTGGCGGCCTGGGCAGCCACCGGAAGCCCAAGAACCGCGATGCCGGCGATCAGGCACGCCGTGACCCACGACCTGCTGGTCAGATGCATGAATCCCTCCCCAATTCGGTCTCGCGGCCCGGAGTGCGCGAGGTGAAAGCGACACTACGCCGGGTCTGGGACGAAGTGCAAGTGCGCCAGGTTCCCGCGCGGGTAGCATGTCCGCGATCGTGGGCACGGCGGCCTGGAGCGCATACGACGAGGGGTACCTGCGGGCTTACCAGTGGGCCGGTTCGCTGGCGGCCGGGGCGGCGCTGCCGCAGGAGGCGCCGACGATCCAGCTCGGTCCCGGCGAGGTCGTCCACGCGCACCTCTCGCCCGTCTCGGTGGCGGGCCACTACGGCG
>JADGPM010000256.1 GCA_017882425.1 Solirubrobacteraceae bacterium | reverse complement strand
TGGCCGCTCGCGCAGGCGGCCTGCCCGAGGTCGTCAGCGACCGCGAGAGCGGGCTGCTCGTGGCGCCCGGCGATCCGCGGGGGCTGCGCGCGGCGCTGGAGGCCGTGATGGGCGATCACGCGCTGCGCCGGCAGCTCTCGAGCGGGGCGATCGAGCGTGCGGCCGCGTTCACCCCGCAGGCGGTCCTGCCCCGCTTCGAGCAGGCCTACGGGCGCGCGCTCGCGGCGCGCGCCCTGGCGGTCGCCGCATGACGACCGCGCCGCACGCGCTCGCGGGCGACGCCGCCGCGCTGGGGCGGGCGGCCGGCCGCCGCGGGCGGCTCGGCGCCTTCCCGCTGCTCGCGCTCTCGGCCGGCGCCGGGCTGCTGCTCGTCGCGGTCGCCGACGCGCTCGCCCGCACCGGCCACCCGCATTCCTCGCTGCCGTTCTGGCTCGGGATCATCGCGATCCTCTTCCCGGCCGCGATGCGCATGGCTGGTGAGGAGGCGACGAGCGCCGAGCGCGTCTCGACGGTCGTGCTCGTCGCGCTGTCGCTCTACGCGGTGAAGGTCCTGCGCGACCCCTTCGCCTTCACGTTCGGCGACGAGCTCGCACACCTGCACAACGTCACCGAGATCCTGCGCCGCGGCGACATCTTCGGCACGAACTCGATCCTGCCGATCACGCCGCGCTACCCCGGCCTGGAGTCCACGGCGGGCGCGCTCACCGCGCTCGGCGGGACCTCGCCGTTCGCCGCGGGCCTGCTGCTGATCGCCGCCGCGCGCGTGACGCTGCTGCTCGCGCTGTACCTCTTCTACGAGCGCCTGGTCGGCTCGGCGCGCGTGGCCGGCATCGCCGCACTCGTCTACGCGGCGACGCCGACCTTCGTCTACTTCTCGGCGCAGTTCAGCTACGAGTCGCTGGCGCTGCCGCTGGCGAGCGTGGCGGTGCTCGCGCTGCTGCGCTGGATGACGGCGCAGCAGCGCGGCGAGCGCCGCGGCTGGGCGCTGGTCGTCGTGCTCTGCGCGGCGGCGGTGATCCCGACGCACCACATCACCTCCTACGCCTTCGTCGGCTTCCTGCTCGCGGTGTCCGTGCTGCACCTGGTGCTGCGCGGGCGCCGCGCGCGCGGCGCGCCGTGGGCGCTGACCGCCGTCGTGGGCGCGATGACCGTCGCCTGGCTCATGTTCGTCGCCGGCCGCACGGTCGGGTATCTCAGCCCGGTGCTGACCGACGCCGTCAACCACGTCGTCGACACCATCAGGCGCGAGTCGGGCACGCGCACGCTCTTCAAGAGCGACAGCGGCGCGGAGAGCACGCCGCCGGCCGAGCGGCTCGTCGCGCTGCTGGCCGTCGCGGTGCTGGCGAGCGCCGTGCTCGCGGGCGTGCGGATCGTCTGGCGGCACTGGCGCCGCGACCCGCTCGTCGTCCTGCTGTCGATCGGCGCGGTGGCCTACCTCGGGACCTTCCCGCTGCGCTTCATCCCGGCCGCGTGGGAGACGGCGAGCCGTGCCTCAGGGTTCCTCATCATCGGCGTCGCGCTGCTCGCGGGCCTGGCGGCGGTGTGGCTGCTGGAGCGCCGCCCGCGGCTGCGGTCGCTCGTCGCGGCGGGCGTGGTGCTGGTCGTCGCCGGCGGCGTCATCTCCGGCTGGCCGGCGAGCCTGCGCCAGGGCCGCCCGCTGCGCGTGACCGCCGACGGGCACCGGATCGAGCCGCCGGGCGTCGCGGCCGCCCGCTGGAGCCGGGCCGCGCTCGGCACCGGGCGGCGCTTCGCCGCCGAGGACGCCGACGCGCGGCTGCTCGTGATCGACGGCCGCCAGGTGGCCTATCAGGGCACGAATCCCGACTTCAACACGATCCTCCAGGCGCCCGCGCTCGACTCGTGGATGGTCCCGCTGCTGCGCAGCAGACGGATCCCGTTCGTCCTGACCGACCGGCGCAGCATCAGCTCGGACAACATCGCGGGCTACTTCTTCGACGTGGGGACGCCATCGCTGCTTCCCGCGTCCTCGACGGCGAAGTTCGACCTTCCGCGCGTCGACCGGCTCTACGACTCGGGCGACATCGTCGTCTTCGACGTCCGGGGGCTGTGGTGAGCGCGCGCCGCAACGGCGACCTCGTCCTCGTCGCGGGGCTCGCGGTCCTCTGCGCGCTCGTCTGCGGCCTGCTCTCAGCGACCCCGGCCGGCGTGCGCGCGCTCCCGGCGATCGTGCTCGTCCTCGCGCTGCCCGGCTACGCGCTGACCGCCGCGCTGATCCCGCCGGCCGCGCTGCGCGGCGCGGAGCGCCTCGTCCTCGCGGTCGCGCTGAGCATCGGCGCGACGATCAGCGCGACGCTGGTGCTGCACGTGCTCTCGATCCGGCTGGCCGGCGGCGCATGGGCGACAGCGCTCGCGCTCGTCACGATCGCCGCGGCCGCGGTCGCGGCGGCCCGTGGCCACGGGCGCCCGCTTCCCCCGTGGCCGCTGCACGGCGTCCGGGCACTCGAGGTCCTGGCCCTGACCGGCGCGCTGCTGCTCGCCGGCGGAGCGTTCGCGCTGGGCCTGACGCCGCTCCCGGCGCCCAAGGACACGCGCGGGTCGACGGCGCTGTGGGTCGTCCCGCAGGGCAGCGACAGCGTCGAGATCGGGGTGCGCAGCGACCAGTTGCGCACGGCGACCTACACCGTCGACCTGCTGCTGGGCGGGCGGCGCACACACACCTACGGTCCGCTGCGCCTCGTGCCCGGCGCCCGCTGGACCGTCCGTGCCCAGACGGGCGGCCCGCCGGCGCCCGTCGTCGAGGCGATCCTGCACCTGGCGAGCGCGCCCGCCGCCGAGTTCCGCCACGTGATCCTGCGCAACGGGCGCGTCGTCACGCCGGCGCCGGTCACGGCCGCGGCCGTCCGGTGCCCCCCGTCGCATCCGCTGCTCGGGGCGAGCGGCTGCTACCGGGTCGTGGTCCGCGGCAGCCGCGCGTTCCGCTTCTACCGCAGCGGCGCGAAGGTCCCGATCCGCTGAGCGCGAAGGTGATCTGGTGGTCCTGCGCACGATCGACGTCGTCGTCAACAACTTCAACTACGAGCGCTTCCTGGGGGATGCGATCGACAGCGCCCTGGCGCAGACCCATCCGCAGGTCCGGGTCATCGTGGTCGACGACGGCTCGAGCGACGGCTCGCGGGCGGTCATCGCCTCCTACGGCGACCGGGTCACGGCGGTCCTGAAGGAGAACGGGGGCCAGGCGTCCGCCTTCAACGCCGGCTTCGCCATCGCGCAGGCGGACGTGATCCTCTTCCTGGACGCCGACGACGCGCTCGAGCCCGACATCGCGGCCCGCGTGATCGAGACGCTCGGCGCGCAGCCGGACGTCGCGAAGGTCCAGTGGCCGACGGCGGTCATCGACGACGAGGGCGCACTGACGGGCAAGGTGCTCCCGGCATCCCATCTGCCGATGCCCTCGGGCGACTTCACCCGCGCCGAGGTCAGCTTCGCGTTCGACATCCCGTGGATGGCGACGAGCGCCAACGCCTTTCCCGCGCACCTGCTGCGCCGGATCATGCCGATGCCCGAGGCCCAGTTCCGCATCGGCGCCGACTGGTACCTGCAGCACCTGACCCCGCTGCTCGGCCCGGTCGTCTCGCTCGACGCCGTCGGCGGTCGCCGCCGGCTGCACACGAGCAACGCCTACGAGCAGTCCGAGAGCGTGCTCGACCTGCGCTACGTGCGCGCGACGATCCAGTGCGCCGAGCGCACGCGGCCGGAGATCGAGCGGCTCGCCGGCGAGCTGGGCGTCGAGCGCCCGCCGGGGCCGCTGCTGTCGGTGTCCGACCAGGCCAACCGGCTGATCTCGCTGCGGGCCGACCCCGCGACCCATCCGGTCCGCTCCGACACGCGCCGCGGGCTCGTCGCCGGCGGCATCCGCGCCGCGCGGCGCCGCTTCGACGTGGCGCCCGCGATGCGCGCAGCGTTTGCGGCATGGTTCCTCGCGATGGGCCTCGCGCCGCGACGCGCGACCGCGCGCCTGGCGGAGTGGTTCGCGTTCCCCGAGCGCCGCCCGCAGGTGAACCGCCTGCTCGGCGCGCTGCACCGCTCGCGAGCGAAGGCCCGGGAGGGCGCATGAGGATCCTGCTGGTCACGCCGATGCCGCCGGACGCGACGGCACCGGGGGCGATCCCCGCGCTGCTGCACGCCGAGCTGCTCGGCCTGTCGCGGCGCAACGAGGTCACGCTCGTCTGCGTCGCCGGACCCGACCCCGACGAGCTCGCGGCGGTGGAGCGCCTGCGCGCCGACGGCTTCGACGTGCACGCGGCCACGCGCACCGAGCCCCGCGGCGCGGCACGCTGGCGCCGGCGTGCGCGCTTCGCGCACGGCTGGCTCGTGCGACGCTGGCCCTGGCGGACGGTCTGGTTCTTCGAGCCCGAGGCGCAGCGGATCATCGATCGGGTGCTGCGCGAGCAGCGCTTCGACGTCATCGCCGTCGAGGACGACGCCGCCGCGGTCTACGACTTCGGCGCGGATGTCCCCGCGGTGCTGACCCAGTGCGAGGTCGGGCGCAGCCTGCCCAGCGCGACGGGCAGCCGCCTCGCCGACGCGCTGCTCGAGCGCGACTTTCGCCGCTGGCCGCGCTACCAGCGCGAGACCAGCCGCCTGTTCCGCTTCGTCCTGGTCTTCTCGACGCGCGACCGCGAGGAGCTCGTCGCGCTCGACCCGGGCCTGCGCGACCGGATTCGCGTGACCCCCTTCGGCGTGGACATCCCGGAGCTCGCGGACGGCGGGATCGTCCCGGACACGCTGATGTTCGCCGGGAACTACACGCACCCTCCGAACGTCGACGCGGCCCGCTGGCTGGCGCTCGAGATCCTCCCGCGCGTGCGCGAGCTCCGTCCCGGCGCCAGGCTGCAGCTGCTCGGGATCCACGCGCCGGCCGAGATCCTGGCGCTCGGCGCGCAGGACGGCGTCGAGGTGCTCGGCGCCGTCCCCGACCTGGCGCCGTTCTTCGCGCGGGCGGCCGTCGTCATGGCGCCGATCCGCACCGGCGGTGGGATGCGGATGAAGGTCCTCCATGCGATGGCCTCGGGCAAGGCGGTCGTCACGACGCCGCTCGGCAGCGAGGGGCTGAGCGAGGACGGTACGCCGCCGCTCGCGCTCGGAGCCGACGCCGACGCCCTCGCGCGCGTCAGCGCCGACCTGCTCGCGGACCCCGCGGCCTGCGCGGAGCTCGGCGCGCGGGCGCGCGCCTTCGTCGTGGAGCGCTACGGGCCGGATGCGTACGCCCGGCGCCTGGAGCGCGTCTACGAGGAGGCCGTCGCCGGCGGGCCCCGGCGACCCGGGGACGGCGCGTGAGGCGCGTCGTCTACTTCACGGACAGCGACGGCTTCGGGGGCGCCGAGCGCGTCCTGCTCACGCTCCTCGCCCACCTGGACAGGACGCGGTGGGATCCGGTGCTGGCGCACACCGGCTCCTCCGCGATCCAGCCGCTGATCGACGGCGCCACCGCGCTCGAGATCCCGCACTGGCCGATCCAGCCGCTGCCCGAGGGGCTCGGCGGCGCCGGCCGCGTGCCGGACCTCGCCCGCGCGCTGCGCGGGCGCGGCGTCGACGTCTTCCACGCCCAGCTGACGTGGCCGCTCGCCTGCAAGTACCCGCTCGCGGCCGCGGTGCTGGGCCGCGTGCCCGCCGTGCTCGCCACCGTGCACTCCTACCCGTCCTTCACGATGACCCGGGCGACCGAGCTGCAGCAGCGCGCGCTCGGCAGCTGCGTCGGACGCTACATCGCGGTCTCCGACGACCTGCGCGCACAGCTGCTCGGGCGGATGCCCTGGCCGCCCGAGCGGATCTCCGTGGTCCACAACGGGATCGACGTCGACGCGGACACGCCCCCGGCCGACCCGCAGCTGCGCGCCGCGATCTGTGGCGGGTCGGAGCTGCCGGTCGTGCTCGCGGCCTCGCGGCTCGATCGCGGCAAGGGCCTCGACGTCCTGCTCGACGCGGCGGCGGAGGTCGAGGGCGCGTGCTTCGCGATCGCCGGCGAGGGCCCGCAGCGCCGCGCGCTCAGCCGCCGGATCGCCGAGCTCGGGCTCGAGGACCGCGTCCGGCTGCTCGGCTGGCGCGAGGACCTGCGCGAGCTGCTGGCCGCCTCGGACGTGTTCGTCCAGCCCTCACGCAACGAGGCCCTGAGCATCGCGGTGCTCGAGGCGATGGCGGTCGGCCGCCCGGTCGTCGCGACCGACGCCGGCGGCACGCGTGAGTCCGTCGAGGACGGCGTCACCGGAGTGCTCGTGCCCCCGGGCGACGCGGGCGCGCTCGCCGCAGCGCTCGGCGCCGTGCTCGAGGATCCCGCCCGGCGCGCGGCCTTCAGCGCCGCGGGCGCCGCGCGGGCACGGGCGGCGTTCTCGGCCCAGGCGATGACCGCGGGGACGACGGCGATCTACGACGAGCTGCTCGCCGGTGCCTGACCCGCTCGAAGAGCTCGACCCGCGCGTCCTGCGACGCGTCGACTGGCGCTTCCTGCTGCCGATCGACCCGCCGGAGCGGATCGCGTCGTTCGCCGACGCGAGCCTCACCGCGGCAGTGGAGGCGGTCATGGGACCGTGCGTCGCCCCGGACGACCGCGTGGGCTGCGACCTGGCGATCGTCGACGCCACGGGCTGGCGCAGCCTCGACGTCGCCTACGCGTCGCTCGCCCCCGGCGGCGTCGTCTACGGGGAGTGGGCCGGGGGACGTCGCGGCGGGAGCGGCGCGGCGCTGCGGCGCCTCGGCGATGCCGGGTTCATCGGCGGCGCCGTCCACTGGCCGTGGCCGACCCCGGGACCCGCGCGGATGCCGCGCTTCTGGGTGCCGCTCGGCGACGCGGGG
>JADGPM010000043.1 GCA_017882425.1 Solirubrobacteraceae bacterium | reverse complement strand
TGCTCGTCCTCTGGGCCCTTGGCCTCGTCACCTCGACCACCATGGGCGGGTTCATCCACCTCCTGCTCGTGATAGCCATCATCGTGGTGCTCATCCGCGTCATCCAGGGCCGCCGCGTGGTTTAGGGCCTCAGCTGTTCGCGTCGGTGTGGCTCGTGTCTTACGACTCATGAACTCTCGCATCACGGCGTCTCCCGCCTGGCCGCGGCTTGCACCACGGGATCGTGCCAGACATCCGGAGCCACCAGTGCCGCGGCCTCGCGCGGGCCCCAGGTGCCCGGCTCGTACTCGACGACAGGAGGCATCGCCTGCAGCACGGGATCCACGATGCGCCAGGCCTGCTCCACGTAGTCCTGGCGAGCGAAGTGGAAGGGCTCACCCATCATGGCGTCGGCGAGGAGCTGCTCGTAGGCCTCCTCCTCCTCGGCGGTAGCCTCGTGACTCACCAGCAGCTCGACGTCTTCGCCAAGCAGCTCCTCTCCGGGCTTCTTGATCATGGCCCCGACGGCGATCGTGGCCTCGGGGCTGAGTCGAAAGCGAAAGTGGTTCGCCGGGGGAAGCCCAGCGTAGACGGGAGGTGGCCGGCGCAGCTTCACGAGCACCTCCGTGCAGGTGACGGGCAGGCACTTGCCGGCGCGGATCGCGAACGGCACCCCCTGCCACCGCCACGACAGGATGTGCAGGCGCACGGCGGCGAAGGTCTCGACCGTGGACTGCGGCGAGACCCCTGCCTCGCTGCGGTAACCGCGGAACTGCCCGCGCACGACGTCCTTCGGAGTGAGCGGGGAGATGGCCTTGAGGACCTTCACCTTCTCGTCGCGGATGCTTTCCTCGTCGCCCCCGCCGGTTGGCGGCTCCATGGCGACGTTCGCGAGCACCTGGAGCAGGTGGTTCTGGACGACGTCGCGGATCGTCCCCGCCTGCTCGTAGAACGCGCCGCGCCCTCGCACGCCGAAGCGCTCGCCCATCGTGATCTGCACCGACTCGACGAAGTTGCGATTCCAGATGGGCTCGAGAAACGCGTTGGCAAACCTGAAGAAGACCAGGTTCTGCACGGCGTTCTTACCGAGGTAGTGGTCGATGCGGAAGATGCTCGACTCGTCGAAGCAGGAGAGGAGGATCCGGTTCAGCTCGCGGGCCGAGGCGAGATCGCGCCCGAAGGGCTTCTCCAGGACCACCCGCGCCCCCCGGTTGCAGCCCGAGCGCTGGAGCTGACCGACCACGAGACCGAACAGCGCCGGCGGGATGGCGAGGTAGTGGGTGGGGTGCTCCGCCGAGCCGAGCTCGCGGTGCAGTGCCTGGAATGTCTCCGGATCCGCGTAGTCTCCGTCGACATAGCGCAGGAGCCCGGAGAGCTTCTCGAAAGCCTGCGGATCGAGCCCACCGTGTGCCGCGAGGCTCTCCCGGGCTCGCTCCCGGAGCTGGTCGAGCCCCCAGCCGGCCTTGGCGACGCCGATGACCGGGACGTGTAGGCCCCGGCGCTGGACCATGCGTTGCAAGGCGGGAAAGATCTTCTTGTAGGCGAGATCGCCCGTCGCCCCCAGGAACACCAGGGCGTCCGACTGCTGCGTGCTCATCTCTCCTCCAGGTGTCCACCAGAATCACCCACCGTGCCGAGCTGCATCGCTCCTCCCGTTTGCTCCTTGGCTCTACGAGGGACGCATACCTTCACGAGCGACGCCGCGCCCGCGGCGGAATTCGGCTACGGTCGGCGAGGGGTCTCGCGTGATGCCGAGCGGCGCTGCGTAGATCCGTCCACCGTCCGCTCGGTCGTTCCGCGCGCATTGACCTAGAGCAACTCCGCGCCGACGCGCGCCTTGACCGCGCGTCTTGGACGCGCCAGCCTGGCGTACCTCCCGCAGGAGCCACGTCATGGGCGCGCAGCGTCAAGCCTCCTCTTCGCTGGTCGCAACGCTCCGGGCGATGCTCGGCCTCGCCCTCGCCGCGTGCGGCGGGGGCTCGCCCCCCGCGGCGCCTGCGGTCAATGCGGCGCCCGACGTGGCGTCCGCGCCAGCGGCCGGCGCCTACCGGTCGGCCGTCCAGGTGACCCTCACGTGCACGGACGACCGCGGCGCCTGCGATGCCATCTTCTACACGATCGACGGCAGCGAACCAGGGCCAGGCTCGCCCGTCTACGCGGCGCCCATCCCGCTCGCTGCGACGGCGACCGTCCGCTTCGTCGGGCGCGACGGCGCGGGACGCCGGTCGCCCGTCCGCAGCGCGCGCTACGTCGTCGACGGCGAGCCACCGCTCGTCACGGCCACCCCCCCGGGCGGCGCCTTCTCGCGCGCTCCGGCCGTCGTCCTCGCGTGCAGCGACGGGGCCGGGGCTGGTTGCGCCGCGATCCGCTACACGATCGACGGCGGCCCGCCGGCCGAAGGCCTCGTCTACGGTGCGCCCATCGTCGTCGCCGACGGGACGCGGCTGCGCTTCGTCGCGCTCGACGCCGCGGGGAACGCCTCGGACGAGGGCGCGGCCGAGTTCCGCGTCGACCCGATCGCGCCCGGCACGACGGCGCAGCCGCCTCCGGGCGCCTTCTCCGCGTCGCAGGCCGTGACGCTCGCGTGCGATGACGGCGCCGGCGTAGGCTGCGCCGCGATCCGCTACACGCTCGACGGCACCACCCCGTCGCCGGCCTCTCCGGCGTACGCGGGGCCGCTCCAGGTGAGCACGACGACCACGGTCCGCTTCCAGGGCGTCGACGCCGCCGGGAACGAGGAGGTGCCGCACGAGGCGCGCTACGTCATCGACGTCCTGCCGCCCGCCACGACCGCCAAACCGGCGCCCGGCGCGTTCGCCGCGCCGCTCCAGGTCACGCTCACGTGCCGCGACGCCGACACCGCGTGCGCCGGGACGCGCTACACGACCGATGGCTCCGACCCCGGCGCGAGCTCGCCGCTCGTCGCGGGGCCCATCGCTGTCGTCACCACGACCACGCTCCGGTTCGCCTCCGTGGACGCCGTGGGTAACGCCGAGGCGGCGGGGCAAGCGACGTACGTCGTCGACCCGGACGCACCCGGCGCCACGGCCACGCCGCCAGGCGGCCACTACGGCGCGGGACTGCGGATCCAGCTCGCGTGCGACGATGGCGCCGGCTCGGGGTGCACCGGGCTCTGGTACACGCTCGACGGCACGGCGCCGGACCGGGGCTCGACGCGCTACGCGGCGCCGATCGCGCTCGGCGCGAGCGCGACGCTCCGCTTCATCGCGTACGACCTCGCGGGGAACCCCAGCGCGCCCGGCTCGGCGACGTACACGGTGGACGTTGCGCCGCCGCACCTCGTCGCCACCACGCCAGCCGACGGCGCGGGCGGCGTCGATCCGGTAACGCTCCTCCAGGTGGCGTTCGACGAGCCGCTCGACGCCGGCGCGCTCAGCGCGACCGTGGACGGCGTGGCGGCGTCGCTCGACTACGACGGTGCGTCACGGACTGTCACCGTCACGCCAGCCAAGCCGCTCGCACCCGACGCCGCCCACGTCGTCGCGCTCGACGGCGTGCGCGACGCGCTGGGGAACGCGGCGCCCCAGGTCTCGTTCTCGTTTCGCACGCGCGGCGTGGCCGTCGCCCTCGGCGGCGCCGGATCCGCCGCCGCCGAGGCGCGCGGCATCGCTCACGACGCCGCGGGGAACGGCCTCGCGCTCCTCTCCACGTACAGCGGCAAAGGACGGAAGCTCCTCCTCGCGCGGTGGGACGCGCTGACCGAGACCTGGGGAGCGCCGATCGAGGTGGCGCGCGAGGACGTCGCCAGCGCCGCCCGCCCCTTCCCGGCGGCCGTCGCCTCGGACGGCGTTGGCTTCCTCGTCGTTTGGAGCACGAGCGCTGCGGTGAGCGCGCGGAC
>JADGPM010000255.1 GCA_017882425.1 Solirubrobacteraceae bacterium | reverse complement strand
CCACGCGAACGCCGTGGGCGGCAAATGCATGCGCCAGCACGAAAGCGGGGCTTGCGGCGCGCGATCCAAGAGACCCCGTATTCGCTACAAGCGCGCACGCTCCGCGTGGCAGACGGATCGGTCCGGTTGTGGCTCGGGGCGCTAACTGAAGGTCGAGAAACTGCAAGCACCAAAGCGGTCACGACGGCGTCGACACCAGGACTGCCGCTCCAGGCGTCAAGCAGCAGCAATGCGGGCCGCGGCAGCAGTCTGCCGCTGCGCGGCCTACCGAGCCTAGTCACCCACGGCGCGGTTACCTATGCAGATCGGCGATTCTGCACCCCTCGGGGCGGGCGCTGGTTTCGGCGATCGGCGGGGGTAGCTGCCGACGAAGCGGCGATGGCGGTTCACTCCCGCCGACCGGGAGGCCCTCCGGGAGATCGGCGCGTCCGAGCTCGCCGACCTCGTCGCGTAGGCCGGTCCCGCCTGACCGGCACCGGCGCGCGCTCACCGGCCGGCGTCGGAGCGGGCACCGCGCCCGTACGCCATCGGCTCGTACTCGCGACCGCGGTCGGCCGCGCCGTCAGGTCCCGCAGTAGGTCACGTGGTCCCCGAAGCCGGGCGGGGCGGGGGCGGTGTAGGCGTCGAAGCCTGGGCGCTTGTGGAACGGATGGGTGACGACGTCCAGGAGGCGGTGGTACGGCGCGAGGTCGCCGACGGTGGCCTGGGTGAGGGCGTCCTCAACGAGGTGGTTGCGCGGGATGTACAGCGGGTTCACGCGGTCCATCACGTCAGGGTCGGGCGCGAGCGCCATCCAGCGCCCGAGCCAGCCGGCGAAGCGCTCCTGGGTGGGGACGATCGAAGCGAGCGCGTCCGCGTCGCCTCGAGCTACGCGGGCGAGCGCGCGGAACGCTGAGGTCCAGTCGACCCCATCCTCGCGCAGCAAGGTGAGCAGGTCGTCGACGATCGACTCGTCCTCCGCGGGTCCCGCGGGCAGGCCGAGCTTTGCGTGCATCCCGTCGCGCCACGCGGCGAGGAAGCGGTCCGGGAACGCCTCGAGGATTGGCATCAGCGCGCCGACGGCGGCCTGCTGGTCGCCCGGTTCAACGAGCGCCAGCAGCGACTCGGCCAGACGGGCGAGGTTCCACTGCGCAATCTCGGGCTGCGCGCCGAAGGCGTAGCGGCCGCCGTGGTCGATCGAGCTGAACACCGTCTCGGGGTCGTAGGCATCAATGAACGCGCACGGGCCGTAATCGATGCTCTCCCCGGAGATCGTCATGTTGTCGGTATTCATCACCCCGTGCACGAAGCCGACGAGCATCCACCGCGCGACGAGCTCGGCCTGCGCGGCCGCGACGGCGTCGAGCAGCGCGACGGCCGGGACCTCAGCCGCGGCCGCCGTCGGGTGGTGGCGCGCGATCGCGTGGTCAGTCAGACGCCGCAGGAGACCGGGGTCGCGAAGCGTGGCGACGACGTACTGGAAGGTCCCCACCCGCAGGTGGCTGGCGGCAACGCGCGCGAGCACGGCGCCGGGCAGAAGAGTCTCGCGGCGAACCGGCTCGCCAGTGGCCACGACAGCCAGCGCGCGAGTCGTCGGGATGCCGAGGGCGTGCATCGCCTCGCCGACGAGGTGCTCGCGGAGCATCGGGCCGACCGCCGCCCGTCCGTCGCCCCCGCGCGCGAACGGCGTGCGCCCCGAGCCCTTTAGGTGAATGTCGTGCCGCCGCCCATGGACGTCAAGGACCTCGCCAAGGAGCAACGCCCGCCCGTCCCCGAGCCGCGGCGACCAGCCGCCGAACTGGTGGCCGGCGTAGCCCTGCGCAACGGTGGACAGCCCGTCGGGGACACCCGTCCCGAGAAGCAGCGCGATGCCGTCACGGCGACGCAGCACGTCCGGGTCGGCGCCGAGCTCGGCAGCGAGCCCGTCGTTGAGCACGAGCAGCTCGGGCGCGGGAGCAGGGGCCGCCGCCCACGGCTCATATAGGCCCTCGAGGTCGCGGACATACGACTGCTCCGCGAACGGCAGCAACGGGCGCGCGGTGACGGGCATCGACCGAGCATAAGGGCCGCCGGCGCGAGCCTCGAGGCGACCGCGACGCCCGGCAACGCCCTTGCCGGCCTAGCGGCGCAGCGGCGGATGCGACGCTCGCCATGCCCTTCCCTCTTCCTCCTCATCTTTGGACCGATCACCGCCCGCCACCGGACGGTGATCAGACACCTCGAGGACGGGTGGCCTGAGGCCTCCGTCGGCAACGGTCGCTCCCTTTCGGTGTCGTCGCGCGGTGCGGGTCCTGGACCGCCAGGGGTTCGGCTCCCGGATCGACAGGCGGGAAGGGGCAGCCCCGCGCCAGAGGCAGACAAATGCATCTGATGCGAACCCGGCACCGAGCGCCGGGATCGGTGAGGCGCATTGGCTGAAGCCCGAGCGCAATTCGCCGAGAGCAGGGCCGGCACGGGAGGGTGTAAGAGCGCCCGACTGCCTATGCAGAGTCGCCGCGACCGCTCCGGCACGACGGCCCCGCCGGCCACGTCAGGAGCTTGATCTCTGGTGATTGGAAT
>JADGPM010000254.1 GCA_017882425.1 Solirubrobacteraceae bacterium | reverse complement strand
CGGATGATGCGCATCGCCGCGTCGATCAGCGCGAGGTGGCTGAAGGCCTGTGGCACGTTGCCCAGGTGCCGGTGCGTCGTCGTCTCGAACTCCTCGGCGTAGAGGCCCAGCGGGGAGGCGACGGCGAGCAGCTTGTCCATGAGGTCGCGCGCCTCCTCGGTCTCCCCGACGATCGCCAGCGCCGAGACCAGCCAGAACGAGCAGATGAGGAACGTGCCCTCCTTGCCCGAGAGCCCGTCGTCGGTCTCATCGGTGCGGTAGCGCAGGACGAAGCCGTTCTCGGTCAGGTCATCGGCGATGGCGCGCACGCTCGCCTTCAGGCGCGGGTCCTCACCCGGCAACAGGCCGAAGACGGCCGCCAGCAGCGTCGAGGCGTCGAGCGCGCCGGTGCCGTAGTGCTGGCGCAGGATCCCGTCGCGGAGGCCGTGCTCGAGGATGTCCGCGCGGATCTCCTCGGCCGCCGCGCCCCACTGCCCGGCCTTGTCGGGAACCCCGCGGATCTGCGCGAGCCTCGCTGCGCGATCGAGCGCCACCCAGCACATGAGCTTTGAGGAGACGTAGTGCTGCGGCGCGCCGCGCGCCTCCCAGATGCCCTGGTCCGGTTCGCGCCACACGCGCAGTGCGCATTCCACCTGGCTCTCGACGATCGGCCACAGGCGCTCGGGCAGCCGGTCGCTGTGCATCGTGTGGATGTAGAGCGAATCGAGCACCGCCCCGTAGACGTCGTTCTGGCGCTGGTCGAACGCGCCGTTGCCGATGCGCACCGGCCGCGCGCCGTCGTAGCCCGAGAGATGGTCGAGCGTCTGCTCGCGCAGGTCGCGCTCGCCGCCGATGCCATACATGATCTGCAGGCCGCCGTCCTCGTTGCGCTCGAGGTCGGCGACGAACTGCATGAAGTCCTCGGCCTCCCAGTCCAGCCCGAGCACGTGCAGCGCGCGCAGCGTGAACGTCGCGTCGCGCATCCACGTGTAGCGATAGTCCCAGTTGCGCTCGCCTCCGGGCGTCTCCGGCAGCGAGGTCGTCAGCGCAGCGACGACCGAGCCGGTCGGGGCGTAGGTCAGGCCCTTGATCGTCAGGGCGGCGCGGCCGATCGGCTGGCGCCACGGATGGTCCGGGATGTCCAGCGCGCGCAGCCAGCGACGCCAGAGCGACGCGGTCGTCGCGATCCGCTCGGAAGCCTCATCGGCGGTCTGCGGCGCCGGATGGTCCTCCGACCAGGAGAGCGCACAGAACACGGTCTCGCCCTCGCTGATCGTGTGCCGCGCGCGCACGCGGTTGCCCTCGATCCCGAGCGCCATGTCGGTGTGCAGCCGCATGATCGGCGTGTCACCGGCGTTGTCGGCGCGCACGTCGGCGACATGACGCGACCCGTCGACGAGCGCCCACGCAGCGGTCGCGCGCCCGTAGTCCGGCGCGGGCTCGCAGACGAGCTCGAGCTCGACGTAGCCGGCGACGCATTCGGCGGTGCGCACGAGGATGTGATCGGCGTCCGTGTCCTGGGGTGGCCGGGTATGGGGGGTGACGCGATCCTCGACCTCCTGGGGTCCGAGCGTCAGGGCATCGCGTACGACGAGCCAGCCGTTGGGCGTCATCCAGGTCGTGATGACGATGTTCGTCCCGGTGTCGTAGTGGCGGTTCACGGGCACCGTGGTCCCGAACGGCGCCAGGCGGAACATCCCCGCGCCCCGGTCGAGCAGCGCGCCGAAGACGCTCGGCGCATCGAAGCGCGGGACGCACAGCCACTCGATCGCCCCGTCGGGCGCGATCAGGGCCCCGGTGTGGCAGTTCGAGATGAAGCCGTAGCTCTCGATCGGCGGGAACGGCGATCGCGGGCTGACCGCCGGCGTGACCAGCCCCGGGGGGGGCGTGCTGAACCTTGCGCTGTCTTCGGATGCCACAGTGATCCCCTGTCTCTCTGGCTGCGGTGAGGGACGGACGCTAGCTCAGAAGTGGCCGCGCACGACCGCGCCGGTGACGACGTCGTGGTCGGCGGGCCCCGGGCGCAGGACGACGACCTCGGCGGGCGCCTTCGCCAGCAGCCAGGCGACATCCTCCGGGGAGAACCCGGACTCGGTCCCGTCCCCGGCCGGGACGACGACACGGTCGAAGCTCTCGCTCGCCAGCAGCCGGCTGAGCGCGTCGCGGCAGGTGCGCCCGCGGCTGATGCGCGAGTCGACGACGACCCCGCGCCGCGCCGCGCGCTGCTCGATCGCCTCCATCAGCGGCAGCACCGCCTCCGCGCGCGCGGGCAGCGGCGCGTCGAGCGGCAGCGTCAGCGGCACCGAGGCGAGGTAGGCCGGCATCAGCGTGGCGTCCTCGGCGACCGCGAGGCGCAACGCGGAGTCCATCGCGCGGCGCGAGATGCTCTCGCCGCTGAACGGCAGCAGGATGCGCCGTGCGCCACCGCGGCGCACGACCACCGGCCGCCGGCCATTCGGCGGCAGCCACCAGCCGGCGGCGAGCCCGAGCGCGATGCCGAGAATCACGAGGAGCACGCTGCCGATCATCCTTCGCGCTCCGGTCGCTGGGCGCGATCGGCGACGACGCGCAGGTCGACGCCCTCCAGGCGGCGAATCAGGCGCATCGGCAGCGGCTCGCGCAGCCGTCCGAGCCCGGACGCGGGCCGCGGCCTGCCCATCAGGACGTACGTCGAGCCGCGCTCGGCGGCGAACTCGGCGACGGCGCGCTCGATGTCGTCGGAGTCGATGATGTGCAACTCGGCGCCGAGCAGCGAGACGAGCTGGCGCAGCGCGGCCAGGCCGCGCTCGTCCGCGTCGGACATGTCGCGCGAGGAGCGGACCCAGAGCACGTCGAGGTCGGCACCGAGCCGCGCGGCGGAGCGCCACGCGCGGCGGATCAGGCGCTGCGCCTGCGGGTTGGGCTCGACGAGCGCGAGCAGGCGGTCGCCGACGGCCTGCGTCGCGGCGCTCTGGAGCGACTCCTCGCGCGTGCCGACCGCGCCCGCGTAGGCGATGCGCTGCGCCCCGACGGACTCGGCGACCTGGCGCAGCGCGACCTCGCGCAGTGAGACGAGGTTCTCGACGGTGAAGAAGTTGTTCAGCGCGGCGTCGATGCGCTCGGGCGGATAGACGCGGCCCTCGCGCAGTCGCGCCAGCAGCTCGCCCGGGGTGATGTCCACGAGGACGACCTCGTCGGCGCCGGCGAGGACGCGGTCGGGAACCGTCTCGCGCACGCGCACGCCCGAGAGCTCGGCGACGAGGTCGTTCAGCGACTCGAGGTGCTGCACGTTCATCGTCGAGACGACGTCGATGCCCGCCGCCACGACGTCGGCGACGTCCTCGTAGCGCTTGGCGTGCTCGACGCCGGGGGCGTTCGTGTGCGCGAGCTCGTCGATCAGGCAGATCGCCGGAGCGCGGCGCAGCAGCGCGGGCAGGTTCATCTCCTCCAGCTCGACCCCGCGGTAGGCGATCGTGCGGCGCGCGACCACCTCGAGGCCCTCGGCGACACGCGCGGTGTCGCTGCGGCCGTGCGTCTCCAGGACGCCGATCACGACGTCCTCGCCGGCGCCCCGCAGGTCCTGGCCCTCCTCGAGCATGGCGTACGTCTTCCCGACCCCTGGCGCCATGCCGAGGTACACCTTGTGTCGCCCGGTGGTCGGTTCCGCCGCCATCACCGCGCCACGCGTCCTCAGGATCCGCAGGCGAGCAGCGCGTGCTCGGCCGCCCGGCGCAGCGCGCCGGGCTCGGCGGAGGGCGCGTAGAGCGGGCCGACCCCGTCGGTCAGCAGGCGCCGCGCCAGGATCACGCCCGCGGGCGCGGGGGCCACCGGGCTCAGCAGCCGGCGGGCGAGCTGCTCGAGCGCCGCGCGCGCGTCGGTCGCGGCCTCGGGCGACACACGCACCCGGGTCGTCATCGCGATCCGCGACCACGGGATCGCACCGCGGCGGATCGAGGTGTTGAGCCCCTTGGCGACGATGCGCCGCCGGCGCGGCGCGGTCAGCCAGGCCGCGCGGGCGCGCAGCAGCTGCGTGCGGTCCGGCGGGGTGCCGTGCAGGAGGGCTTCGTCGAGCGCTGCGGCGTGCACGTGGGCGCCCACGGACACCGGCATGCGCGGCGACATCCCCTCACCGGCGGCTGGCTCAATCGCGATCGGCATCACTCACGCTCCGAGCAGGTTGTGCACGACGAGGTCGACGAGCTTGATCCCCACGAACGGGACGATCAGGCCCCCGACGCCGTACAGGAGCAGGTTACGGCGCAGCAGTGCTGTCGCGCCGACCGGCTTGTAGCGCACGCCGCGCAGCGCCAGCGGGATCAGCATCGGGATGATCAGCGCGTTGAAGATGATCGCCGAGATGATCGCCGACTGCGGCGTCCCGAGGTTCATGACGTTCAGCTGATCCAGCGGGCCGGTGCTGTGCCCGGAGGCGGCCCATGCGCCGATGAAGATCGCCGGCAGGATCGCGAAGTACTTCGCGACGTCGTTGGCGATCGAGAAGGTCGTCAGCGCGCCGCGGGTGATGAGCAGCTGCTTGCCGACCT
>JADGPM010000253.1 GCA_017882425.1 Solirubrobacteraceae bacterium | reverse complement strand
TGGCCCATGATCGAGGTCACGGCCTGCGTCTTGGAGATCTTCTTGGACTCCAGGCGCTCGCGCTCGAGCATGTTGTAGAAGTCCATGTTGCCGCCGACGTTCAGCTGCGAGGTGCGCAGCATCTTCACGCCGCGATCATGGAACAGGCGGGCGAGCGTGCGGTGCACGATCGTCGCGCCGACCTGCGACTTGATGTCGTCGCCGACGATCGGCAGCCCGGCCTTCTTGAACTTCTTGTCCCAGTAGTCGCTCGAGGCGATGAACACCGGGATGCAGTTGACGAAGCCGCAGCCGGCCTCGATGACCTGCTCGACGTACCAGCGTGTCGCGTCCTCGGACCCGACGGGGAGGTAGGAGACGACCACGTCGGTGTTCGTCTCACGCAGGATCGTGACGATGTCGGCGGTCTCGCCGGGCGCCTTGGTGATCTTCTCCTTGGCGTACTTGCCGATGCCGTCGAGCGTCATGCCGCGGTAGACGGGCGCGCCCAGCGTGCCGGGGACCTTCGCGAACTTCATCGTGTTGTTCGGGTCGGCCCAGATGGCCTTGCCGAGGTCCTTGCCGACCTTCGTGCGGTTCACGTCGAAGGCGCACGTGAACTCGATGTCGTTCACGTGATAGCCGCCGAGGTCGACGTGCATCAGGCCCGGGACGGGCTGCTTGGAGTCGGCGTTCTTGTAGTACTCGACGCCCTGCACGAATGCGCTCGCGCAGTTGCCGACGCCGATGATCGCGACCCGGACCTTGTCCTTCTGGTAGCGGGCCTTGCCGTTCTGTGCTGCGCCGTTCAGCGTCGCAGCCTTGCCATTGGTGCTCACAGGGGTTCCCTTCTCAAGATATTCACCGGGACACACCCCGCCAGCGGTGCGGGGTTACAGCCGTTCCGGCTCGACCGCGGTGACGATCAGCTGCTTCCTCACGTGGAGGATCCTCTGGATGGTGGTGATGATGCCCATGGCCGCCAGCACGTAGACCGCCGGCGCCAGCAGCGAGAAGTCGCCGAGCCCCAGGCCGCGCGCGAACAGCAGGCCGATCGAGAGCACGACGACGCGCGTCGCACGGCTGCCGATCCCGACCTTGCACTCCACGCCGAGCGCCTCGGCGCGGGCGCGTGTGTAGCTCACCATCACGGACGCGAGGATCGCGATCGCGGTGACCGCGGCCTCGACGTCCTTTCCGTCCTTGGCGAAGGTGTAGGCGACTGCGGTGAGGACGATGCCCTCCTCCATGCGGTCGAGCGTCGAGTCCAGGAACGCGCCGAACGGCGAGCCCTTGCCTGACATCCGCGAGTAGCGCCCGTCGAGCGTGTCGCAGACCGAGCCGACGATGTACGCCACGCCGCCGAGGATCCACAGCTCGTTCCAGACGAGCACCGCGGAGACGATGCACAGCACGAAGCCGGTCATCGAGATCGCGTTCGGCGTGAGGCGCGACTCGATCAGCGCGTTGCGGACGGCCTCGCGGCGCTCGCCGGGCTGCCGCGAGCCGGGCCCGCCTCCGGGAGCCTGCCGGACGGCCATCAGGCCGTGACTCGGACCGGCTCTGCCTCGAGGCCGCGCGGTGCGGGCTGCGCGCCCTCGAACGCCCACTGCTCACGCGCCCGCGCCATCTGCGTGGCGGCCGCCCAGGCCGCGCCGGCGGTGATCGCGCCGAGCACGGCGTCGGTCAGGAAGTGGTTGCCGGTGATGACGATCACGAACGTCACGAAGGCGGGGTAGAGCGTCCAGAACCAGCGCGTGGCGCGGTGCCTGACCAGGAGCGCGAGCGGCACGCCGATCATCAGCGCGAACGCGACGTGCATCGAGGGCACGGCGGCGTACGGGTTGAACAGCGAGTTCACGCCGGCGCTCGTCGGCTGCACCCCGGTGAAGTTCGCGACGCTGTCGACGAAGCCCCACTCGGGGAAGAACCGCGGGGGAGCGGACGGGTACACGATGTAGCCGATCAGCGCGATCGTCCACGACACCATGAACATGTTCCGCACGAAGTAGAAGCTGCGGTTGTGGCGCAGGTAGATGTAGGCGAGCGCGCCGAGGGTGATCGTCACCTGGGCGTTGAGGTAGACCCAGGACGCGGCGTCGCCGACGAAGCTCGTGGCTCCGAAGAATGACTGGACCCTGGGCTCGATGAAGAAGTGCAGCGAGCGCTCGAGGTCGATGATGTTGCGGCCGTTCTGGAACGCGACAGCGGCGCCATCCGGTTGGTCGACCCAACCGCGCACGACGCGGTACATCATGTAGCCCACCTCGAAGAGCACGATCTGCAACACGACGTCGGGGACGCCGCGCGGCAGACGGCGGTCGACGCGAGCGTAGAGCGAACGCACCACCGAGGCCATCCCCATGGATCCTACCCGGGTCGCCAGCGGCGGGAAACGCGGGAGACCCGCAGATCGCCCCGTGATCAGGTGCAGCGTTCGCTCGTAGCGCGAATCCGCGTGAGCGCGAACCTGATGCCCAGCACCGCGTCGCCGGCCTTCGTCAGCCGCACGCGCGTCCAGCCGCCCGTTGCCCGACCGACGCATCCGGCCCCGGAGGTCAGCGCCCAGTACGGCGTGAAGCGCACGCGGACGATCGACGTCGCAGGCCGCGGCGTCGTCAGCGTCAGGCTGTCGAGCCCCACCTTCGTGACGCGCGCGGGCGGTGTCGCCAGCGGCTGCGCGCCCGCGAGGCGATAGAGGCGCCAGTGGCCGTCGTGCCAGATCTCGCGCAGCCCCGGGACGCGCCCGTCGCGCACGAGGTGGCCCTCGTGGGCGCCGGCCGGGTCGAGCTTGATGTCCGGCAGCGCGACGTACCCGACGGCGAGGCTGTCGAGCCAGCGCCGGTACCGCGCGCCGCTGAACGCGGTGCCGTCGTAGAAGATCGGGTTGAGCGTCGTGTCGAGCTGGCGCTCCCAGCCGCGCGCCAGCGGGTGCGCCGGCGGGAGGAAGCGCGTCTCCCAGTGATTCCCGGTGAACGGCACCTCGATCCGCGCCGGCCCTTCGCTCGCGGCCAGCCGGTCGAGCTCGGCGATCAGCGGCCGGTAGTACTCGAGTTCGCTCGAGTCGTCGCCGGCGCCGCGGATCACCGAGCGCACCGGCGCCAGCCACTGCCAGTACAGGAGCGGCAGTGCGAGCAGCGCGAGCGCGGTCATCCTCCGGTTCCACAGCGCGCCGACGGCGACCGGCCCGGCGAAGACGGCGGCGAGGCGCACGAGGTTGCCGCCGAGCGCCGTGTCGAGCACGACGCCCGCGACGAGCGCCGCGGCGTAGATGGCGGCACCCGCCCGCAGCTCGCGCTCGGGCGCCGGCAGGACGACCACGAGGATCACGGCGATCGCGAAGCACCACGCGAACGAGGAGACGGCGAACGGCTGGATCCCCGACTCCGGGAAGGCGAGCATGATCAGCAGCCCCGGGAGGATCGCCCCGGCGGCGACCCAGACGGCGGCGCGTGCGCGGCTCGGGATCCACCACGCGACCGCGGCGAGGACGAGGAAGGCGGCGACGACCGGACTCGTCAGCGTCGTGACCGCCGCGAGGCCGGCGGCCGCCGGGCCGCGGCGCCGACGGGCGACGACCAGCGCGGCGAGCCCCGGGCCCAGCCCGGCCGCGAACGCGAGCTGCCCGCCGAGCAGCGTCGAGGTGACGCCGATCGCGAACCACAGCGAGGCGAGGCTCGCCTGCGGCTCGTCCCAGTGGGCGCGCGCGAGCCGCTCGAAGCACCACGACGCGAGGACCACGCCCGCCGCCGCGACGATCTGCGGTGAGAGCAGCGCCGCGAGCGGCGGCATCAGGACGCTGTAGCCGGGCAGCGGATGCCCGGCGTACCAGCCCTGCTCCCAGATCGCGAACGGGGCGTGGGCGGCGAGCGCGGCGCGGTACTCGTGTGCCGCGAGGTCGGGGGTCGGCGGGTCGCCGAGCACCCAGATCACCGACAGCAGCGCCGTCAGCGTCCAGGTCGGCAGGCGCGCGAGCCGCTCCACGCGGGCCTCAGGCCGGGCCGTCCGCCGCGGCCCCGGTGAGGAAGTCCGCGACGGTGTCGATCACGTCGGGGCGGTCCAGCCACGGCCAGTGCCCGGCGTCGGGCAGGTGCACCGTGCGCGCCGGGCCGCCGAGCGCGGCGGCGTACGCGTCGGCGAAGCGGGCAGGGATGTACGGGTCGGCGTCGCCCCACACCACGAGCGCGGGGCACGTGATCGCCGGCAGGCCGGCACCGGCGGCGGCGAGCTTGGTCTCCGGGCTCGTGCGGTAGAGCTGCAGGATCGCGCGCTGCGTGCCTTGGTCGAAGTGGGCCATCACGGCATCGAGGAAGGCCTCGGGCAGCGGGCCGGGCGTCGCGTTCGCCTCGCGCGAGACGTGTTTGAGCCCGAGGCGCGTCGTCGCTCCGATGAACGTCTCTCCGACGAGGCGCCGGCGCCACAGCCGCGCGATGCGGTGCCAGCGGTAGCCGGGCAGGAACGGCACGGCGTTCATGACGACGAGGCGCTCGACGCGCTCGGGCTGGCGCATCGCCCACAGGAGGCCGACGGCGCCCCAGTCGTGCGCGACGAGGCGCACGCGCTCGACGCCGGCGAGCTCGAGGTAGCGCTCGATGAAGCGCTCGTAACCCTCCATCGTGAAGTCCAGGTCGCCGCGCTTGCCGCTGCGGCCGAACCCGAGCAGGTCCGGCGCCAGCCCGCCGGTGCGCTCCAGGAACGCGGGCCAGTCGTCGCTGCTCGTCGGGACGCCGTGCAGGTACAGGACGGGCGCTCCGGCGGGATCGGGCGCGGACGCCGAGCGCCAGAACACCGGCTGCCCGTCGATCGCGCCCGTGTGCTCGGTGATCGCGGGCATCGGGGCGCGGCACGATACCGTCCCGCCGCGTGAGCGCCCGCCAGGCAACCGTCCCGCGTGCGGCGTGGAAGCGCCCGCCGGCGCGTCGCGTGCAGGCGATCCGCACGCGCCTGCAGACTCTCTACGGGACGCCGGCGATGGCGCCGCACGAGGATCCGCTCGCCGAGCTCGTGCTGACGGTGCTCTCGCAGTCGACGAACGACCGCAACCGCGACGTCGCCTTCCTGCGGCTGCGCGAGCGCTTCGATTCCTGGGAGGCGGTGCGCGACGCTCCGGTCGGGGAGATCGAGGAGGCGATCCGTCCCGGCGGGATCTCGAAGGTGAAGTCCGTGCGGATCAAGGCGATCCTCGAGGCCGTCGGCGAGGATCTCGACCTCGCCTGGATGCGCGACGCGCCCGTCGAGGAGTCCCGCGAGTACCTCTGCGCCCTTCCTGGCGTCGGGCGCAAGACCGCGGCCTGCGTGCTGCTGTTCGCCTACGGCCTGCGCGACATCCCCGTCGACACGCATGTCTCGCGCGTCGGCACGCGGCTCGGGCTGTTCCGTCCCGGTGCGCCGTTCGAGGAGCTGCACGACGAGCTGCTGCGGATGACCCCGCCCGGTGCCGAGCTCGAGCTGCACGTGAACATGCTGCGCCACGGGCGGCGCACCTGCCACGCGCAGCGCCCGGCCTGCCGCGCCTGCGCGTTGCGGCGCATGTGCCCCGGGCGGCAGGCATGACGCACGTCGCGCTGGCCACGTGCCGTGAGCTGCCGCAGCTCGACGACGACGACCGGCTGATCGCGCCCGCCCTGGCGGCGCTCGGCATCGAGGCGACGCCCGCGATCTGGGATGACCCCGCGGTCGTCTGGCACGCGTTCGACCTCGTGGTCGTGCGCAACACCTGGGACTACCCCGGCCGGCGCGAGGCCTTCCTCGCCTGGGCGGCCGGCGCGGGGCGCGTCGTCAACCCGGCCGCGGCGCTCGCCTGGACGACCGACAAGCGCTACCTCGGCGAGCTCGCGGCGGCCGGCCTGCCCGTCGTTCCGACACGCTTCGCCGCGCCCGGCGAGGACCCCGAGACCGCGCTCGAGGGACTGGGCGAGCTGGTCGTCAAGCCGTCGGTCGGCGTCGGCTCGATCGGCGCCCGGCGCTTCGCGGCATCCGAGCGCGCGGACGCCGTCGCCCACGCCGGCGCCCTCCAGGGGGACGGCCGCGTCGCGATGGTCCAGCCCTACCTGCGCGGCGTCGAGGACGGGCGCGGCGAGACCGCCCTGATCTTCCTGGGGGGCGAGCTCTCGCACGCGATCCACAAGGGTCCGCTGCTCGGCGGCGAGCCCGCGGAGACGTTCGCGGACGGGCTCTACCTGCTCGAGCGCGTCGCCTCGCGCCGGCCGACCGACGCCGAGCGCGCCGTCGGCGAGCGCGTCCACGCCTGGGTCACCGAGCGCTTCGGCGCGCTGCCCTACGCGCGGATCGACGTGATCCCGGGCCCCCGCACCCCCGACGGCGACGACGCTCCGGTCGTGCTCGAGGTCGAGCTCGCCGAGCCATCGCTGTTCCTGGGGACCTCGGCGGGCGGGCCGGAGCGCTTCGCCGCGGCGCTGGCCGCCCTGCTCGGATGACCGGCGCGCCCGCCGGCAGTTGACCGGCTGCGAAGATCTACTACACTCTGACTCAGATTTTGCGCGACGGCCAGCTCAACGGCCCGTGACGCGCGTCCCCCTGGATACCAGCGCACCCGCGAAGGAGCACCACCGAATCATGGGCAAGATCATCGGCATCGACCTCGGAACGACGAACTCCTGCATGGCAGTGCTGGAGGGCGGCGAGCCGACGGTCATCGAGAACTCCGAGGGTGGTCGCACGACGCCCTCCGTCGTGGCCTTCACCGCCTCCGGCGAGCGTCTGGTCGGCACGGTCGCCAAGCGCCAGGCGGTGACGAACCCGACGAACACGGTCTTCTCCATCAAGCGCTTCATGGGCCGCAAGGAGGCCGAGGTGCGCGAGGAGGAGTCCATCGTCCCGTACAAGGTCGTCTCCGGCTCCAACGGCGACGCGCGCGTCGAGGCCGGCGGCAAGGAGTACAGCCCGCCCGAGATCAGCGCGATGATCCTCGCCAAGCTCAAGGCCGACGCCGAGGCCTACCTCGGCGAGGCCGTCGACGGCGCCGTGATCACGGTGCCCGCGTACTTCAACGACTCGCAGCGGCAGGCGACCAAGGACGCCGGCAAGATCGCCGGGCTCGAGGTCAAGCGGATCATCAACGAGCCCACGGCCGCAGCGCTTGCCTTCGGCATGGACAAGAAGGAAGGCGACCGCAAGATCGCCGTGT
>JADGPM010000252.1 GCA_017882425.1 Solirubrobacteraceae bacterium | reverse complement strand
TCGATGCTGCGCGTGACGATGTAGATGACCGACGGCCCCGGGATCGCGATCAGCGCGAGGCTCGCCAGCGCGAACAGGCCCAGCGTGGAGGCCTGCGGCATCCGTGCCTCAGGCTGCGGTCGAGGACCCCGATGCCGCGGCGCCGTTGCCCGCGCGGTCGCCGTTCTCCTCGATGCGTCCCTCGCCGACGAGGTCGTGGGGCACGTAGAGCAGCGGCACCTGGTACCAGGACGAGGCGATGACGCGGAAGTCGGTCATCTCGCGCCCCAACCACCAGCGCTCGAAGTCCAGCTTGTCGTCGAAGTGGACGATCTGGAGATGCTTGTAGCGGTCGTCGAGGCTGCGGTGCAGCGACCACTCGGTCGCGCCGTAGCGCAGGCACGTCGCCGTGACGTCGCGCAGCGCCGTCTCCATCTTGTCGCCGCGGAAGCCCGTGGCGTACCAGGCGATGTGGAACGTGTCCATCAGGCACCCACTTCCGCATGGATCGCGCCGGGGCCCTCGCCGGTCCGGCCCTGGCCCTCCTCGGTGGCTCCGACGAGCACCGAGATCTTGCCGGCGTGCTTGTTCTCGTGCATGAGCTGGTGTGCCTCGGCGACCTGGTCGAAGCCCATCGTCCGCCACAGCACCGGACGGATCAGGCCGTCGTCGATGAGCTTGTTGGCGAGCGTGCACTCCCAGGCGTTCGCGAAGTGCGAGCCGAGGATCTCCTTCTGGCGCATCCAGAGGTAGCGCACGTCGAAGTCGAGGTTGTAGCCCGACGTCGCGCCGCAGATGACGACCTTGCCGAACGGCTTGACGGTGAAGACGGACGTCGGGAACGTCGCCTTCCCGACGTGCTCGAAGACGATGTCCGGCGACTCGCCGAGGATCTCCTTGACGCGCTTGGCGAACGCGCGCGTCACCGCGAAGCGCTCCTTCTCCTCGGCCGGCGTCTCGCCGCCCTTGCGCATCATCCCGTCGAACTCGGCGCGGTTGATGTAGCCCTTGGCGCCGAGCTTCATGACGAGCTCGCCCTTCTCGTCCGAGGAGACGACGCCGACGCTCTCGCCGCCGGCCGCCTTGACGAGCTGCGTGGCGAACACGCCCAGGCCGCCCGCGGCGCCCCAGATCAGGACGCGGTCGCCGGCCTGGATCTTGGCGCGATCCATGAGCATGCGGTAGGCGGTGAAGTACGTGAGCCCGTACGAGGCGGCCTCCTCCCAGGCGAGGGCCGCGGGCTTGGGCAGCAGCTGCTGGGCCTGGACCTTCGTGAACTGCGCGAAGGAGCCCCAGGTCGTCTCGTAGCCCCAGATCTTCTGCGACGGGGCGGCCATCGGATCGAGGCCGTGGACCTCGGGATCCTCGTAGGAGGCCTGGTTGCAGTGCACGACGACCTCGTCGCCGGGCTTCCAGCGCGTGACGCCCTCACCGACCTTCCAGACGATGCCCGAGGCATCCGAGCCGCCGATGTGATGGCCGTACTGCGGGTGGTCGCCGTAGCCGAACACGGACACCGGGGTGCCGAGCGCGGCCCAGACGTTGTTGAAGTTCACGCCCGCGGCCATGACCCGGACGATGACCTCGAAGGCACCGGGCTCCGGCACCTCGATCTCCTCGAGCTGGAAGGCGTCGCTGGGCTCGCCGAGGCGGTCCTCGCGAATGACCCAGGCGGCCATCGTCGCCGGGAGCTCACCCGGTTCGGTGGACACCTGGGAGATCTGAGTCAGGTCGACGGCCATGTGCTTGAAGTACCTCGTGGGGTCGGGCGACGGGACGGGCGCCGGATTCTACGGTCTCTTCGCCGTCCGGCGCCCTCCGCGGCCGAGGAACTCGTGCCAGTCGACGTACCCCGCGCGCGAAAGCCACGTCCAGAGGCCGACGACCACCATCACGTTGATGCCCAGCCCGAGCAGCGCGAACGCGCCGGGGGAGGCGACGTGGCGGATCATCCAGCCGAAGTTCTGCCCGAAGAAGCCCGTCACGAACGTCAGCGGCAGGAAGAACGTGGCGACGATCGTCAGCACCTTGATGATCTGGTTGAGCTCGTTCGCGACCGCGGACACGTACAGATCGAGCGCGTTGGACACGCTCTCACGGACGTTGTCGACCTGCTGGGAGACGATCGCGACGCGGTCGTAGATGTCGCGCAGCGACTCCCGGCCGTCGGAGTCGCTGAACCCCGGGAGCGTCTCGAGGACCTCGCGGCGCCCGGCCAGCACGTCGCGCTGCGCGCTGATCACCTGCCGCACGGCGAGCAGCGAGTGCTTGATCGCCAGCAGGCGCATGCGCTGGTCGGTCTCGGGATCGTCGAGGATCCGGTCCTCGAGCGCGTCGACCTCGTCGTCGATCGCCTGCAGGCCCGGGGCGAACGTCGACGCGAGCGAGTCCAGGACGCGGTAGAGGACCTCCTCGGCGGTGTCGATGTCGTCGAGCTGCACGCGCCGGCGGACGTCCTGGCTGGAATCCGGGTTGTGCCGGCGCACGCTGACGATCGCCTGCGCGGTGATGTGGAAGTGGACCTCGGTCGGGACGAGGGCGGTCGCGCCGTCGGGGTGGTGCACCGTGCGCGCGCCGTAGAAGACGAGCAGCGCGGAGTCGGGGTAGTCGTCGATCTTCGGGCGCTGGCCGAACTCGATCGAGTCCTCGACGGCGAGGTGGTCGAGGTGCAGCAGCTCCCCGACCTGCTCCATGACCTCGGGCTTCGGGACGTGCAGGCGCAGCCAGAAGCGCTCCCCGCGCTGCATCAGGGAGCGCATCAGGTCGGCGTCGAACGTCTCGAGGATCTCCACGCCGCGCGACCGTAACGGCTGACCCGGCGGCTACCGCCGGGCGGGCGGGCGGGCGGGTCTCACGTGCGCAGCAGGTCGCGCTCGGCGACCTCGCCCTGGGGCGTGCCCCCGGCGCTGCCGGCCTCGGCGAGGTCCAACTCGATGCGCGCCTCCAGCGAGGATGTCTCGGCGACCGCGCTGGGAGCGTCGGCGACGAGGATCCACGCGATCAGCGCGCCGACGAGCGCGACGGCCGCGCCGATCTGCAGGCTCACGTTCATCGCGTCGACGAACGCCGTCTGCACCGCGGCGCCGGCGCGGCCGGGGATCCCGGCGCCGCCGTTGGCCAGCGACGAGGTCAGGCGGTCGATCCGCGCGGGGGAGGCTCCCGGCAGCAGGCTCGTGAGCTTCGAGCGACCCAGGCCGCTGATCAGCGCGCCGACGATCGCCACGCCGAAGGTCCCGCCGACCATGCGGCTCATCGACAGCACGCCGGATGCGGCGCCCGCCTTGGCCTGGTCGACGGCGTTCATCGCGGCGGTGCTCATCGGCGACATCACGAGACCCATGCCCAGGCCCATCAGCACGAACGCGCCGACCAGGAAGGCGTAGGTCGAGTCGACGGCCAGGTGGCCCTGCCAGAAGAGCGAGATCGCGACGAGCAGGAGGCCGGCGACCATCGGGATCCGCGGCCCGATCCTGTCCGCCAGGCGGCCGGAGATCGGGCCCATGAAGATGATCACGACGGTCGAGGGCAGGAACCGCACGCCGGCCTGCAGCGGCGTGTAGCCGTGGATGTTCTGCATGTAGAGCGCGAGGAAGAAGAACATCGCGAGCATCGCGAAGCTCACGATGAATGCCACGAGGTTCGCGCCGAGGAACGACCGCGAGCGGAAGTAGGAGAAGTCGAGCATCGGCGCCGGGCTGCGGCGCTCGACGAGGACGAAGGCCGTCAGCGCCACCGCGGAGACGACCCACAGGGCGATGATCTGCGGTGAGCCCCAGCCCCACCCGTTGCCCTCGACGAGCGACAGCACGAGGGCGCCGAGGCCGGCGGTGAGCGTCAGGACGCCGGGGACGTCGACGAAGCGCGGCGCGGACTCGTCGCGCGACTCGTGCGCGGCCCACAGCGTCACGCCGACGGCGATCGCGGCGACCGGCACGTTGATCAGGAAGATCGACTGCCAGGAGACGTTCTCCACGAGGAAGCCGCCGACCACGGGTCCGATCGCCAGGGCGATCGCGCTGGCGCCGGCCCAGGTGCCGATCGCCTTGCCGCGCTCCTCGGGCGGGAAGGTGTTCGTGATGATCGACAGCGTCGCGGGCATCATCAGCGCGGCGCCCACGCCCTGCGCGGCGCGGCCGGCGACGAGCCAGACGTCGGTCTGCGAGAAGGCGATGAAGAGGCTCGAGAGGCCGAAGATCGCGACGCCGAACAGGAAGATGCGCCGGCGGCCGAAGATGTCGCCCAGCCGCCCGCCGGTCACGAGCAGGACGGCGAAGGTCAGCGTGTAGGCGTTGACGGTCCACTCGAGGTTGCTGATCGAGACGTTCAGGTCGCGCTGGATCGACGGGAGCGCGACGTTCACGACGGTGTTGTCGAGCATCACCATGAACAGCGCGAAGCACATCGCGCCGAGCGTGAACCAGCGGCGGTTGTCGGCGTGGATGGTGGGGAGGGAGCGTGAGGCCATGAGGGTCCTGGTCAGTCCGTGGAGGCTGGAGCGGGGAGGTCGCCGAGCGCGTCGGCGAGCTTGGCGCGGCGGCGGTCGTCGAGGGTCGCGACGAACCGCTCGATGTTCTGCAGGCGCACGTTGTTGACGCGGCCGATCACGTCGCGGCCCGCGTCGGTGACGAGCACGCGCCTGACGCGCCGGTCGTGCTCGTCCTCGCGGCGGGCGAGCCAGCCGCGTTGCAGGAGTGTCTCGATCGTGCGGCTGGAGCTCGGGAGGGAGCAGCTCAGGCGCTCGGACAACTCCTTGACCGAGAGCTCGACGTCGGCGCTGCCGAGGGCCTCGAGCATCTTGACCTGCATGATCGACACGTCGAGCTCGTCGAGGATCGCGAAGAACTCGGTGTTGCTGGCGTGCATGAGGTGCTGCCAGAGATCAAGCAGCGCCGCGGAGACGGCGGCGACCGAGGTGTCTGCAGCGGCACTGGGAGTTGCTTGCACAAGTAAAAGTGTTTCACGTGTGCAGTGGTTGTGTCAACCACAGCCGTTTCGCGGCCGGCCGTGCCCGATGAGCGCGCGGCCGGTCAGGGCAGCATGAGGTCGTTCTGGGAGGAGACGCGCTTGTGCCCGATCAGCACGGTGGCGGGCGCGACGGTGTCCCCGGCGACCTTGACCCGGTAGGTGCCGGGCAGCGCCTGGGCCTTGATCGTCGCGGTGTCCTGCGGGTTGATCGGGCCGGTCTGCTGGCGGATGCCGACCGTGTTCGAGCCCGGGAGGCTGGCGGTCTCGAACGTCACCGTCTGCGAGTTCCCCGTCAGGTTCGTGACGATGACCGTGACGGGGCCCGCGCCGGCCCTGCTCGGCGAGACGTTGATGCGCGACGGTGTGATCGTCGCACTCATGACGATGGGCGCCGGCGGCCGGAGCTGGTTGTCCTGGCGTTCCTGTGTCCCGCACCCCGAAGCTGCGAGCGCCACGACGCCCGTCAGCGCGATCGCAAGCGTCGTGCGCATCCCGGTCCTCATCCCTCCAACCCATGCGGCGCAATCACCGCCGGGGGCACACTACCCGAGCCCGCGGCGGGCGCAAACGCGCGGGTGTGCGGCGTCAGTGGCCGAGCTGCGCCGCGTGCTCGGCGGCGATGTCCGCGAGTTCGGTCTGCAGGCGGTCCCAGGCCACGTCCTCGGCCTCTTCGTACCGTGTGCCGTCGAGATCACGGAGGTCGTCGGCGTATCTCTGCCAGGCATCGCGCGTGCGCTGCTCGAGCGCATGGTCCTGCTGCGGGGCGATGATGCTCACGACGTACCTCCCTCGTCCGGTATGCGGACCATACCCCGCTCATCGGCGGTCAGGCGCCGCCGCCCGACCCTGCCATGGACGAACTGGCGCACGAGCGCTTGCACGACGTCGGGCCCGGGGCGTAGACCGTCGGGGCGATGAGTGACGCCACGCCACTGCACAGCGCCGAGTTCCTCGTCGTCGACACGGAGACGAACGGGCTCGCCGGCGAGGCCTGCGAGCTGACCGAGGCGGCCGCCGTCCTGGTCGGCGGCGGCGAGCTGCACGAGCGCTGGGAGACGCTGGTGCGCGTCGAGCGACCGCTCTCGCGCCACATCCAGCGCTTCACCGGGATCACGCAGACGATGGTCGACGAGGCGCCGCCCGCGCAGGCGAGCCTCCCCGAGCTGGCCGACCTGCTGCGCGACCGCGTGCTCGTCGCGCACAGCGCGGGGTTCGACCGCCGCGTGCTGGCGCAGGCCTTCGAGCGCGCCGGCATCGCGTGGCCGGACCCACCGGCGATCTGCACCGTCGCGCTCGCGCGGCGCCTGCACCCGCTCGCACGCCAGCGCAAGCTCCAGCCGCTGGCGGAGTCGCTCGGGATCGAGGTCGACGTGACGCACCGCGCGCTCGCCGACGCCGAGACGTGCGCGCGTGTCTTCTGCGCCCTGTTTCCGAAGCTCTGCGCGAACGCGCCGACCGTCGGCGCCGCCCGCGCGCTGCTCGGCCCCCAGCGCCCGCGACGGCGCCGGGCGGGGGCGACCGACGGCGGCGGTCTGCCGCGCGGGACGCGGCGCCGGATGCCGGACATCTCCGGGGTGACGGACGCGCCCGGGGTCTACGTCGCGCGCAACGCGGGTGGCCAGGTGCTCTACGTCGGCAAGTCGATGCAGGTGCGCACGCGCGTGCGCTCGCACTTCGCGCCCTCCTCGCGCTCGGGCGCCTGGACGGCGCGCGCCGAGACGATCGAGCACCACGTCACGGTCTCCGAGCTCGGCGCGCTGCTGCTCGAGCAGCGCCTCGTGGACGAGCTCCGGCCGCCCGGCAACGCGCGGCTCAAGCCGGTCGACGACTGGGTGTGGCTGCGCTGCCGGCTCGACATCGGGTTCCCGGTGCTCGAGGTCGCACGCGAGCCCGCGCCGGGCCTCGCGGTGAACGTGGGCCCGCTGCGCGGGCGCGCGACGGCGAGCGAGCTGCTCGAGCAGCTCACGTCGCTGTTCGGGCTGCGCCACTGCGGGCGCAGGCTGCCGCGCCGCGAGCATCCGTCGGCCTACGGCCAGATGGGGCGCTGCCTCTCGCCCTGCCTGGGCGACCTGGATCCGAATCTCTACCGGCGCCGGCTCGACGCGGCGCTCGCGCTGTTCGACGGCGCCGACGCCGGGAGGGCGATCGTGCGGCACGTCGACCGCCTGGTCACCGACGCAGCGGCCGAGCAGCGCTACGAGCGCGCCGCGTGGCTGCGCCGGCGCCGCGAGCGGATCGCCGTCCTCGTCCAGCGCCTGGGGCCGGGGCTCGCCGCCGCCGAGAGCCGCCCGCGACTCGTCCTCGCGGACGCGCCCGAGGGCGACGCGTGGGAGGCGTTCTGGCTGGTCGGGGGCCGGGTCGCCGGCGGCGTCGCCGTGGGCGCGCTCGAGGAGATGGTGGCGCTGACGGACGAGGCGCTGCGGGGCGCCGGGCGGCCGCTCACACCGGCGGACGTCGCTGCAGCCCGCACGGCGGAGACGTGGATCGCGGCGAACGAGCCGTACACCCTCGAGCTCGCCGGCGGGGTCGGGCGGGCGCGGCTGGCGGAGTTCCTCGGGGCGTGCGGGGCGGCAGTGGCCGCGTGAGGTTCTGTGGCGTCCGGGCTCGCGCGTGGTGCGGGGGGACGACCAGCGGCGCCGATGGGCAAGCAGGGTGCCGCCCGCCGCGGTCTCCCCGAGCCGATACGCCACCCTCGGTGCTGCTGTCGACGCGACGCAGCGCGAGGACGTCGTCGGACGATCGCGAGCGCCGCGCTCCCCTACACGGCGGCGAACGGCAGATGCACCACGACCGCGCTCACGCCCCCCGAGCCGACTGCGAGCTCAGAGCCCACCTCCGCCTCCCGCCGTACCAGCGCCAGCCCGATCGGGCCGAAGCCCGGGGAGACGACACTGCTCGTCAGCGTGCCGACCGCCCGCTCACCGAGCACCAGTGATGCGCCCGCTTCGACCGGGGCCGACAGTCGCAGCCCGCACAGCCACCGGTTCGGCCTGCCCTTGTAGAAGAGGCGCGCGACGGTCTCCTGGCCCGGGTAGCAGCCCTTCGTGAAGCTCACGGCGCGCTCGTTGAGCCCGCCCTCCTGGGGGATCGTCGCGTCGTCGAGGTCGACGCCGTAGCGCGGGCGGCCGGACTCGACGCGCAGGACGTCGGCATCGGCCTCCTGCGCCGCGGTCGCGCCGGCCGCGAGCAGGGCGTCGCGGACGTGCCCGGTCTCGTCGCCCGGGCAGATCACGTCGACGCCCGTGTCGGTGGCGGCGAGGACGACGTCCACCCCGTCGATCCGGCCCGGCCGGCTGGCATGCTCGACGGCGCCGAGATCCGGCGCGCCGGCGACGGTCCTGCTGCGCGGGCCGATCAGCGAGAGCAGGCCGCGCTGGAGCGTGCGCTTGTGCAGTTCGGCGTCGAAGCCCACGAGCCCGTGGCGCAGCGCGTCGAACACCGCCTGGAGCGCCGGGCGCTCGGTGTCGAGCAGCAACTCGTCGCCGGTGTCGAGCACGCGCAGGTCGCCGAGCATCTTCCCCTTGGGGGTCAGCACCGCCGCGTAGAGACCGGTGCCCGGCTCGAGCGTCTCGATCTCGTTGGTGACGAGCGCGTTCAGCGCGGCCTTGGCGTCGGGGCCGCTGAGCGCGAGCTTTCCGCGCTCGGAGCGGTCGATCAGCCCGGCGCCGGTGCGCAGCGCGTCCTGGGTCGTCGTCTCTCCGCTGATCGCCATACCTGACACCGAGGATACGCAGCGCCACAGCGCCGAAGTTCGAACGTTCGTCGATTGCAGTTTAGGCGTGCCATAATCACGGTTGTGGAGCAACAGACCCAGCGCCCGTCGTCGGCCGTCGAGGACTATGCGAAGGCGATCTACGCGCTCGAGCACCGCGGCGAGGGCCCGGTCACGACGACGGCGCTGGCCGAGCGCCTCGGCGTGACGCCCGCTTCGGCGTCCGGGATGGTCCGCAAGCTCAGCGAACTCGGGCTCGTCTCGCACGAGCCCTACCGCGGCGTCATGCTGACCGACGCCGGACGGCGGGTCGCGCTCGAGGTGCTGCGCCACCACCGGCTGCTCGAACTGCTGCTCGCGGACCTCGGGCTGCCGTGGGACCGCGTGCACGACGAGGCCGAGGTGCTCGAGCACCACATCTCCGAGGATCTCGAGCAGCTGATCGCCGTGCGCCTGGGCCATCCGACCCACGATCCGCACGGCGACCCGATCCCGACCGCCGACCTGACGATCGACGAGGGGATCACGGTCGCGCTCGACGCCCTGGAGCCCGGCGCGCGCGGGCGGTTCGTCCGCGTCTCCGACGCCGACCCGGACATGCTGCGCTATCTCGGCGAGCGCGGGATCGCACCCGGCGACCTCCTCGAGGTGGTCGACAAGCACCCGTTCGAGGGGCCGACCTTCGTGCGGTTCGGCAAGGACACCCACGTCCTGGGCGGCGCGCTGGCCCGCGCGATGCGCGTCGAGGTCGACGCGTGACGCCCGCGCCGCCGCCGCCGCCGCCGCACGCGCGCGACGCGCTCCCCATCCCCGCCGACGCGCCCGCGCCCGTCCCATCCGGCCTCGATCCCGAGACCGCGACGCTGCCGGCGCTCAGCGACCTGCAGCGCCTGCGCGGCAAGGGCCGCGCACGGACGATGCTCGCGATGCTCGGCCCCGCGTTCGTGGCGTGCATCGCCTACGTCGACCCGGGCAACTTCGCCACGAACATCGCCGGCGGCGCGAAGTACGGCTACCTCCTCCTGTGGGTCCTGCTCGCGGCGAACCTCATGGCGATGCTGATCCAGAACCTGTCGGCGAAGGTCGGGATCGCGACCGGGCGCAACCTGCCCGAGCTGTGCCGCGAGCACTTCTCGCGGCGCACGTCGTTCCTGCTGTGGCTTCAGGCGGAGGTGATCGCGATGGCGACCGACCTCGCCGAGTTCGTCGGCGCCGCCATCGCGCTGAACATCCTCTTCGGCGTCCCGTTGTTCGCCGCCGGCGTGCTCACGGCGATCGCCTCGTTCGGGATCCTCGCGCTGCAGCGGCGCGGCCACCGGCGCTTCGAGGTCGCGATCGCGTTCTTCCTCGGGATCATCCTGCTCGGCTTCCTCTACGACACGCTGCGCATCGGCTTCGACGCGGGCGCGGCGGCGAAGGGGTTCGTCCCCTCGTTCGACGGCTCGGACAGCGTGCTGCTGGCCGCCGGCATCCTCGGGGCGACCGTCATGCCGCACGTGATCTACCTGCACTCCGCGCTCACGCAGGACCGGGTGCGCCCGCGCGGGGACGACGAGAAGCGCACGCTGCTGCGCTTCCAGCGCGTCGACGTGACGATCGCCATGACGCTCGCAGGCCTCGTGAACATGTCGATGCTGCTGATCGCCGCCTCGCTGTTCCACGGCAGCCCGCTGCAGAGCCTCGACACGATCCAGGGCGCCTACGACGGCTTCAAATCGCTCGTCGGACCGCAGGCGGCGACCGCGTTCGGACTCGCGCTGCTGGCCTCGGGCTTCGCCTCCTCGAGCGTCGGCACCTACGCGGGGCAGGTGGTGATGCAGGGGTTCATCGCGCGCACGATCCCGCTGGCGCTGCGCCGAGCGATCACGATGGCGCCCGCGCTGCTCGTGCTGGCGATCGGCGCCAACCCCTCGCGGGCGCTGGTGATCAGCCAGGTGATCCTGTCGTTCGGTATCCCGTTCGCGCTCGTCCCGCTGGTGGTCCTCACCCGCCGGCCCGACGTCATGGGCGTCCTCGTCAACGCCCGCCGCACGACGGTCGCCGCGGCGATCGTGGCTGCGGCGATCATCGCGCTGAACCTCTTCCTGATCGTGCAGACGGTGTTCGGCTGACGGTCGCTAGGCTCCGCGCATGGGCATGGCCGACGGCTTCCAGGAGGTCATCGACTCGCTTCCGGACGATTGGACGGACCTCGAGCTCGATCTGCGGATCTTCGACGAGGCGCGCTACATCGAAGCTGCGACCTTCCTCGTCACCTGCAACGCCCAGCCGTACTCCCACCACGACTGGCACTGGCGCATCCTCTGCGCCCACCGCTTCGGCCACGCCGCCGCGGCGCAGGCGGTGCACCGCTCGCTGCTGTTCCTCGACGAGGCCGGCATCGACGGCGAGTTCGAGATGCGCGAGGTCCGCACCGGCCGCGCGCC
This sequence comes from Solirubrobacteraceae bacterium, assembly GCA_017882425.1. Lineage (GTDB taxonomy): Bacteria > Actinomycetota > Thermoleophilia > Solirubrobacterales > Solirubrobacteraceae > F1-60-MAGs163. The sequence goes on along the minus strand of JADGPM010000252.1, from coordinate 2,902 downwards.
CGTCTTCAACGCGTGGGGGCGCCCGGAGAGCGTGCGCGAGGAGTTCCGCCGCCTCCACGACCAGTAGGCGATGGCGCGCGTCGTCGCCCTGGTGCCGGACCTGCTGTTCGGATCCAAGGTCCAGGCGGCGCTGACCGGCGCCGGCCACGAGGTGCGGCTCGTCTCGGCCGCCGGCGATGCGCGCGCGGCGCTGGCGGAGGCCGATGTCCTCGTCGTGGATCTCGCGACCGACGCGATCGACGGCCCGGCGCTCGTCGCGGCGCTGACCGCCGAGGACGCGCTCGGCGACGTGCGCACGCTCGGCTTCTACAGCCACGTCGACGTCGCGACGCGCGAGCGCGCCGAGCAGGCGGGCTTCGATCTCGTCGTCCCGCGCTCGCGCATGAACCGCGAGGGCGCGGCCCTCGTGACGCGGCTCGCCGGCGGCTGACCCGCGCGCCTACGGGGCGTTCGCGAACCGGGTGTCGAACACGGCGCCGACGTCGGGTGTGCGCCGCACGATCCCGAACCGCTGCTCCCACGCCGCCCAGCGGCGCAGCAGCGCGGGCCGCAGCGCGCCGAACCGCCCGCCCGGGGGGATGAGGGCGCGCCGCACCGCGGCGAACTCCGCTGCGGCCGTGGCGCGGTCGGTTCCGGGCGCCGCCTGCACCAGGGCGTCCACGGCGGCCCCCGGCGCGGCCACGGCGGCCGTGTAGCCGCGGCGCAGCGCGCGGACGGTCGACTGCACGAGCGCCGGGTCCCTGCGGATCGTCTCGCGTGTCGCCGCGAGGACGAGCTCGGGGTAGGCGGGGGCGCCGAAGTCGTCGACGCGGAACTCGCGCGTGCCGGGCCGGCGCCGGGCGAGCGTGACGCCCTCGGCGTTCCAGAAGCCGGTCGCGGCATCGACGCGGCGCGCGAGCAGCGCCGGGACCGCCTGGAAGCCGATCGTCACGGTGCGGACCTCGGCCGGGTCGCCGCCATCGCCCTGGACGACGGACCGCAGGACGGCCAGGTCGCTCGGCAGCCCGGTGACGCCGGCGCGCCGGCCGGCGAGATCGCGCGGGCGCCGCACGTCCGGCTGGGCGAGCACCGCGGCCAGCGGGCGCTGCACGAGCGCCATCACGCCGACGAGGCCGGCCCCGCGCGCGTCCGCGATCGCGAGGTCGTGGATGTCGACGTAGGCGAAGCGCGCGCGGCCGGCGCGCAGCAGCTTCACGGCGTCCGTCGAGCTCGAGGGGATCTGGACCTGCAGGCGCACGCCCGCGGCGCGGTCGTAGCCGCGCCGTACGGCGAGGAACGTGCCGCTGTGGACCATGTTCGGCTGGAAGTCGAGCAGCAGCGTCGCCGGGGTGGGGGTGGAGCCGCTCTGCGGGGCATCGCCGCAGCCGGCCGCCGAGCCGCACCCCAGCATCAGGACCACGAGCAGGAGGGGCGCGCGCCAGGGCGAACTCTTCGGGATGGCCATCGGCGGGGGAGCTTAGGTTCTCCGGTCGCCGGCGCTCCCGTCCCCGAACCGAAAGGAGTTTTCGTGGAGCAGAAAGGTTGGCCCGCATACGTTGCGGAGCTCGTCGGCACGTTTCTCCTCGTCTTCTTCATCCTGCTCGTCGTCTCGCTGACCTCGAAGGCAGCGCTGGGCGTCACCGACTGGGCCGTCATCGGACTCGTCCACTTCCTCGTCCTGGCGCTGCTGGTCGCGGCGTTCGCCGGCGCCTCGGGCAGCCACTTCAACCCGGCGGTGACGATCACCCTCGCGGTCCTCAAGAAGATCCGCGGCGCTGACGCCGGGGTCTACATCCTCATGCAGTTCGCCGGTGGCATTCTCGCCGCGCTCGTCGTCAAGGCCCTGATCGTGGACGAGGGCAAGTCGGTGAACTACGGTGCGACGCTCGTCAGCAAGCAGTTCTTCCAGAGCGACTTCCCCGGCTTCGTCGCGGAGGGCATCGGCACGTTCACGCTGATGCTCGCGATCTACGGCACCGCGATCGTGGTGCGCAACCGCAGCGTGATCGCCCCGATCCTCATCGGCGGCGCGCTCGGCGGCGCGGTGATGTGCATCGGGCCGCTGACGGGTGCCGGCCTGAACCCGGCCCGCGCGTTCGGCCCGGCGCTCGTCGCCAATGCGTTCGCCGGCGGCGGCACGTTCCTGTTCGTCTACATCCTCGGGCCGATCGTCGGCGCGCTGCTGGCGGGCATCACGATGCGCGCCATCTACGGACCGGACGAGGAGATGCCGGAGGCGATCGAGCCTCCCGGCGACGACCCGTCCGGCGTGTTCGTCGAGGAGACGGTCATCGTCGACGGTCCCGCGGCCACCTGATCTCCAACCTGCAGTCGCCCCCGGCCATGCGCCGGGGGGACGCGGCGGCGCATCCGTAGACTCCGGTCGAGCGATGCGCCGCCGTGTGACGTTCTCCCGCAACTACACGCTCTCGCTCTCGCGGACGTGTCAGTGCTACTGCAAGTACTGCGCGTTCTCGACGCACAAGGCGCACCTGTACGCGCCCGACGAGGTCGACGCCCTGCTCGACGAGGCCGTCAGGCGCCGCGCGAAGGAGCTGCTCGTCCTCACCGGTGAGCGCCCGGAGGTCGACCCGATCGTGGCGGCCCGCCTGCGCGAGTACGGCCACGAGGACTTCACCTCCTACGTCGTGTGGACGTGCCAGCGCGCGCTCGAGCGCGGGCTGCTGCCGCACACGAACCTCGGGGTGCTCGGCCGTGAGGACCTCGGGCGCCTGCGCGAGGTGACCGCGTCGCAGGGGCTGATGCTCGAGTCGATCTCCGAGCGGCTGATGGAGACGGTGCACGCCGGGTCCCCGACGAAGCACCCGGCGCGGCGCCTGGAGACGATCCGCGCGGCGGGCGAGCTGCGGATCCCGTTCACCAGCGGGATCCTCGTCGGGCTCGGCGAGACCGAGGACGAGCG
>JADGPM010000251.1 GCA_017882425.1 Solirubrobacteraceae bacterium | reverse complement strand
GGCCGCTCGGCCCGACGATCTCGAAGAGGCGTGGGACGAGGTCGACGTAGACGTCGAGCTGGTTGAGCGACCGGATGGTGGCGAGCGTCTCCTCCTGCGACTGGCCGCCGAACGCGACGATCACGCGTTCGATGTCGAAGCGGCGCACGAGCTCGGGCAGCTCTGCCGGGGTGCCGATCGTGACGATCCCGTCGTTCTGCCCCTCGGCTCGCTCGTCGACGAAGCCGACGACGTCCACGCCGTATTCGGCGTGGTGCCGCAGCTTGCGCGCGACCAGCTGACCCGTGTCTCCCGCGCCGAGGATCAGCACCCGCTGGCGGAAGGCGGGGCGGCGGTGGAAGACGGCGCGAGCGGTCGACCGGCCGATCATGACCGCCGGGATCGCGACGAGCCAGAAGACGAGGAGCCTGCCGCTCAGCTCCGGCAGTCGCCCTGCGAGGTACGCCGCGCCGAACAGAACCCAGCACGCCACGGTGGTGAGCAGGACGACCGAGACGGTCTCGTCCACCGTCGAGTGGTCGATCCGCTGCTCGTCGGCGCCGTAGAGGCCGAACAGCTTCGCCGCGACGACCCAGAGCGGCAGCAGGGCGACGAACGCCGCCAGCTCGACCGCCGGCGGCCACCGCGCCGAGCCGAGGGTCTGAGCGGCGGCAAAGGCGACCGCGAGGCCGGTCAGGTCGGCTGCGAGCAGCGCACGCCGGGCGAGGCCGGCGCGGGTGTGCGCGTGCGAGATCTCGGGCACCGTCGTCTCCGAGCGGGCTGCTCGAACGGTCTCGACAGTCGTAGCCATGCGCCTCCCTCGGTCGGGCGGTCCGTGGCACGAACCTAGATCCGCGCGGCGGAGCCCGATACTGACCAAAGCGCAAGCGCGAAAAGCCGGAAGTCGAGGTCGCTTTCGGCCACACGATCGGCACCTCACGCCCGTCCGTTCCGGGGGGGTGGCCCGGCACCGGCGCACGTACGGTCGAGCGGGATGGGCACCGAGCCTTCCGCCGGCGCGCCCGACAACCTGGGCGCGCACATTGCGAGCAGCGCACGGTGGGTGACGGCCGCGACCGTCATCGCCGCGGCGGCGACGTGGCTGACGATCGTCGCGCTCTCGCGTGTGCTCGAGCGCCGGGAGTTCGGGCTCGCAGCGCTCGCCATCGCCGCCGTCGCCGTCTTCCAGCTCTTCCAGGATTCGGGCCTGCACGCGGCCTTGATCCAGAGGCGCGACGGGATCCGCGCCGCCGCCGACTCGGCGGCCCTCTACGCACCGCTGACCGGGCTCTTGCTCGCAGGCCTCTGCGTCGCCGCCGCGCCGCTCGCCGCCCGCTTCTTCCATCAAGCGGGGGTCGCGCCGCTCGTGCGCGGGCTCGCAGTGGTGTTCGTCCTGCGCTCCTTTGCGATCGTCCCGGGCGCCCTGATCCAGCGCGAGCTGCTGTTCGCGCGCCAGGCGGTGATCTCGATCGGCAGCTCGGTGCTCTACCTCGGCACTGCCGTCGGGCTGGCGCTCACCGGGGCCGGCGCCTGGTCGGTGATCGGCGCCCAGGTCGTCGTCTCCGCCTGGGCGTCCGGCGCGGCGTGGGCGGTGACCCCATATCGCCCTGATCCGCGCCGGGCGTCTCTCGCCGAGCTCCGCGAGCTGCTCCGGTACGGACGCCACATCATCGCCGGGAACGTCGTCGGCTTCGTGAACTCCAGCACGGACCCGGTGGCTGTCGGCCGCCTCTACGGACCCGTCTCGTTCGGGGCGTACAAGATCGGTTTCGAGACGGGCAGCCAGGCGGTGACGATCGTGACCGGCATCGCAAACGTGCTCGTCTTCCCTGCCTACGCCAAGGTCCAGGACGACCTGGTGCGGTTCCGGCACGCCTACGTGCGCTCGCTGCGCTTCATCTGCACCATCTCACCGCCGGTGGCGTTCGGTCTCGCGGCGGTGAGCCCGGTTCTCGTGCCTGCGGTCTACCGCAGCAGGTGGAACGACGCGATCCCGGTGCTCGCGATCATCTCCTTCTACGGGTTGTTCCTCTCGGTCTCGGCGACGACCGGCGAGGTGTTCAAGGCTTCGGGGCGGCCTCAGCTGTTCTTCCAGATGGGCGTCTTCCAGGTCGTCCTGCTCTTCGCGCTGATCGGGGGGCTCTATCCGTTCGGCATCGTCGGCTTCGCCGCCGCGCGTGCCGGCGCGACATTCGTGATGGGCGTCGTGGCGCTCGTCGCCGCCGGCCGCATTCTCGAGCTGCCGCTCGTCGAGTGGCTGCGTGCCATCGGAGCGCCGTTCGCCGCTGCCTTCGCCATGGGCGCCGGCGTCACGCTGACGCGCGTGGCTCTCGCCGCCGCCGCGGGAACGCATGCCTGGCAGCTGGCGCCGCTCATCGCCGAGGGCGCGATCCTCTATCCGGTCCTGCTCCGCCTGCTCGCGCCGGCGCGCTGGCACGAGTTCGCCGACGACGTCGAGCAGATCCTGCCGCTGCGCCGGGGGGCGGCGCACCTCGCAACTCGCCGGGCGCTACACCTCGCCCGTCGGGGAGCGCAGCCTGGACGATGAGCCGGGGGACCTCGACCCAAGGCTTCCTACACTCGCCGCAGGACAGCCGCTTCAGCGGCCTGGAACGAGAGGGAAGCCGGCACGAGGTGAGCGTTTGAGCATCAGCCGTCTGGTCACTGTTCTCGGACACCACTGGTTCCTCGTGGCGATTCTCACTGCTGCGCTCACGGCAGGCGTAGCCGCCGTGACCTATTCGACCGCGCCGAGCTATCGCGCGTCGGCGCTGCTCGAGGTGCAGGCGCCGATGGACACGACGGGCTCCATCTCGCTCCAGGACACGCTGACCGCGCGTGAGCGGGCCGTCACGATCGCGGCGCTCGGGAACACGGCGCAGGTCGCACGTCGCGCCGGGGCGGCGCTCGGCGCCGTCCGTGGTCTCCGGCGGTGCTCGTTCTCCCAGGCGGGCCAGTCGGAGTTCCTGCACGCGACCTGCGCCGGCGGCGTCCGCAGCGAGGTGGCCCAGGCGGCGAACGCGTACGCGATCGCGCTCCAGACGCTGCTCGAGGCGCAGCGGAGCGCGCGCATCGCCGAGCTGACCCGGCTGTACCAGGAACAGATCCGGACGTTGCGCGCGCAGGGTGTGCCGGCGACGAACTTCCCGACCCAGCCGGTCTACCCGAGCTACCGCGAGGTCGAGATCATCGACGCCGCGCGCACGCCGAGCTCGGCCTACGCACCGCGTCCCGTGCGCACGCTTGCGATCGCGGTCGTGCTCGGCCTGCTTGTGAACATCGGCCTCGCCTTCCTGCTCGAGAACGTCCAGAATCGCGCGCGCAGCCCGGAGGAGCTGCAGCGCGCCCTCGAGCTGCCCGTGCTGGCGACGATCCCGCAGCTCGGCCGCGGCGTCGCGGTGGTCGGCCGGGCGCCTGCCCGGGTCGTGGCGGCGACCGCGCGGCACGAGGCCGGCGCGCGCGCCGGAGGCGGCGCGTGATCCGCGGCCCCATCCGGAGCGACTCGGTCGAGGCGGAGGGGTACCGCGGCCTGCGCACGACGCTCTCCTATACCCGACTGCCGGAGGGCCGCCGCGTCGTCCTGTTCACCTCGGCGCGTCGTGGCGAGGGGAAGAGCACGACTGCTCTGAACTTCGCCGCCGTTTGCGCGTACGGCGAGCGACCGACGCTCCTGGTGGACGCGGATCTCCGCAATCCGCAGGTGGACGAGGTGCTCGGCGCCACGGGCTTCCTCGGGCTCGCCGACTTCCTGAAGGGCGTCGCCCATGCGTCGCTCGCCGATCTCGTGGTCCCGACCCGGGTGCCGTCACTCGACCTCCTTCCGGCGGGCGGTCCCGTCGCGAACGCCGCCGAGCTGCTCTCCCGGCCGGCCCTCGCCGAGTTGATCGAGGTGGCGCGTGCCTCGTACGACTGGATCGTATTCGACGCCCCGCCGGTGCTGCCGATCGCCGACGCGGTGATCGTCTCGCGCTCCGTGGACGGGGTCGTGCTCGTCGTCGACATGAAGCGGACGCCGATCGAGGCGGCCCGTGGTGCGAGGGACCTGCTGCGCGCCGTCGACGCGCCGCTGCTCGGGGTGGTCGCGAACCGGTCGCCGGCGAAGGCGACGGCGTACGGCTATGGCCGCTATCCGGGCTAGCGTCCCGGCGCGGTCGACCCTGTTGCCGGTGGGCGCGGCGCTCGCCGCCAATGCCGCCGCCGCGGGATTGGCGACCCGGTCGGGCGCGGCAGTGGTCGTCGTCGTCCTCGCCGCATCCGCCGTCGTCCTCGCCTTCGTCCGCCCCGGCATCCTCCTCTGCGCCGCCGTCTTCGGGATCGTCGCCTCCGCTGACCTCCTCGACCTGCTCGTCTCGGTTCCCCGGCTGTCCGTCGCGGGCGTCGAGCTGCAGGTCTCCGATCTGCTGCTGGCCACGATCGTGCTCGCCTGGCTGGGCTGGGAGCTGCGG
>JADGPM010000250.1 GCA_017882425.1 Solirubrobacteraceae bacterium | reverse complement strand
GCGTGGCGTCGCGGGCCGCGTGGAACGCCGCCGCGAGGCGTTCCTCCCCCGCGAACTGCGAGAGGTTGAACTCGATCACCTCGATCTGGCCGGGGAGCAGCGCCGTCGCGACCTGCTTGACGGCAAAGGACTTGCCGGCGCCGGGCGGCCCGAAGACGGCCACCGAGAGCGGCCGCTTGACGCGCCGCCCCGTCTGGTGCGCGTCGACGTACTCGGCCATGATGCCGCGGATGCTGCGCATGCTCTCAATCTCGGCGCGGTCGAGCGACGACCACGCGCCGACGGTCTCGATGGGCATGCCGGACAGACCGCTCGGGCCAAGTCGCGCGACGCGCCGGGCCGTCTCCTCGAGCTGCCCGGAGCCCATCGTCTCCATGAGGATCGAGCTCGCGGCGCGCTGCTCGTCGTCGAGCTCGACGACCTCGAGATCGGATGACTCCCCGGACAGCGCCTCCACGGCCTGGTCGACCGGGAAACACAGGCGCTGGTGGCCCGGCTCGCCCACGCAGGCGAACCCGTCGCGGTGCAGGGCGCGCATGCCGTGCAGGCCGGCGCGCGCGGCCGCGACGGTGTCCGGCCGGAGGCCGAGGGAGCCGCCGAGCAGGGCCGCCAGCATCACCAGCTGATGCCCCCACACCGAGCCGGCGCCGAAGCGCGCGGGCGTGGCGACGAGAGCGCGCGGGTCGAAGATCAGCGTGGCGCCGTCGCCCGACCGCACCTGCACGGCGCCGGTCAGACCGAGCGTCACGACCACGGTGCGCGCGTCCGCGAGCGGGGACGTCCGCACCGCCTCGACGACGCGGTCGTAGATGTGCTCCCAGCTGAGCGGCTGCTCGACCTGGAGGGAGGCGCGGCGCAGATCGGTGCCGTCGATGACGACGGTGAGGCGCTCGCGATGCCGGGCGAGCAGCTCCTGCCAGAGCTCGCCCTCGCCGAGCGGGTCCGTGGCGCGCAGGAACACGTCGGGCGTGCCCGCCAGCAGGTCGCGCCAGCGCGCCGGGTCGTCGCGAAAGCCCATGTCGAGATCGACGAGCGCGACGACGTCGGGCTCTCCGGCCGAGACGTCGCAGACCGGGAGCACTGCGCCGGAGCAGCCTGCGGCCGCCGGCGTCCTCCCCACCATGCGCGCCACGCGCCACGCCTCCGCGCCGCGGCCTGCTCCGTCGCCGGCGATGGCACGCATCGGCATCCAGTAGCTCAGCGACCGGCCGATGCAGTCCGCGCTCGGATCGGTGGTCGCGCCGTCTGGCAACGGCTGGCGAAGCACGACGGCGTCGAGCACGGCAGCCGCGCCGTCGCCGGCGAGCAGTTCCTGCAGGAGCCCGCCCAGCGGCTCAGCACCGAGCGGCTCGGCCGCGAGCTGGAACGAAGCGCCGGCCCGCCAGAACCAGTCCAGGTCCAGACCGGGCTCGCCGGCGTGGCCGCCGATGATCTGCCAGTCGACCATCTGGTCGCCCGCCACAGCGATTACGGTGCGCGATGACTCCGTCATGAAGACCCCTCTCGTCTCAGAGTGGTGATGATCTGCTCGGTCTCGGCCAGCACCGGCCACGCAGCGGGCCTGGTCCGGCATCTGGAGCAGAACGCGGAGTCTTCGGCGAGCTCGAACGCGCATCTCGGGCCGGCGGTCACAGCTCTCGCCCACCAAATCTCACGGCCCCTGACCCCTCGCGGCGCATCAGATCGACCTCCATCGAAGATGCCGGGCCGATTCTACTGCGAAAGGCGTATCGCCTGAAGGTCAGAGGACCGGAGCACGCGACTTCTCGCGGCTCGCTCCGCGGCTACCCCTTCGCCTCCGCCACGCGCTCCCCGACGAACTCCTCCAGGGTCGTCAACTGCAGGGGGAACTCGGCGAGCAGCGGCCCCGGGTCGAAGCACTCGCTGAACGCGTCGTCCGGCAGGCTGTTTAGGTACATGATCCGACTGACGCCGGGCTGGAAGGGCTTAAGCACGACGCTCATGCCGCGGGCCACCGCCGGCGGCACGTGCCGCACCTTGGGCGTGACGCCGGCGAGCTCGCCGTAGAGCGCGGCCACCTCGTTGTTGGTGAAGTCCCCCGGCCCGCCGATCTCGATCGTCCGGTTCTGCAGGCCGGGATCGGTCAGGGCAAGGACGGCGACGGCGGCCACGTCGCGCACGGCCACGAAGTTGCGCGGTTTGGTCCCCTTGCCGAGCAGCGTCGTCTTGCCGCTCTCCAGGATGGACTTGCCGCAGAAGGTGTGGGCGTGCGTCTCCATGAACGCCGAAGGACGCAGGATCGTGTAGCTCAGGGCGCTGGCCTTGAGATACTCCTCGATCCCGAACTTGGTGCGCCAGAAGTCGACCGGGTGATCGGGCGCCGCGGCGAGGATCGAGACGTAGACGAAGCGCGAGACGCCCGCCGCCACGGCGGCGTCGATGAGCGCGCGGTGCCCCACGTCGTCCACGGCGCGAGAGTCGTGGTCGCCCTTGCCCAGCATGGCGTGCGCGGCCACGAACACGCGATCCGCGCCCGTGCAGGCTCGCAGGAGCGACGGCGCATCGACCAGGTCGCCCTGGACCACCTCCGCGCCCGCCCGCTTCAGGTCCTCCACTTTGGCGGGCGCCCTCGCCATCACCCTCACCTGCTCGCCGCCGGCGAGCAAACGTGTGACCACCTCGCGCCCAAGCGCCCCACTGGCACCAACGATCAGGATCATCGCCCCCCCCCCTGACGATCGACCTATCTTCGGGTGAGACGCTAGCACCACGGGCCGGCGGCGACTAGGAGTGCAACAGGCCGGCGACCGTCGCCGTGAGGAGCCGGCACACCAGCCGCTGGCCGGCCGCGCTCGGGTGGATGCCGTCGCCCGCGATCAGCAGCTCGCGGATCGACTGGTCCGGCGCGTCTCCGTATGCCTCGAACGCGCGGTGCACGTCCACGAGCGGCACGTGCTCCTCGCGCGCCACCTCCCGGACGGTCTCGGCGTAAAGATCCAGCAGACCGTTGAGGCCGCGCTCGTCGGCCGTGTCGAGGAGCCCCGGATGGGTGCCAAAGACGGCGATCTCCTCCGGACGGTCCCAGCGCACCGGGTTGGGCGTCATGAGCACGATCCGCGAGCCATCGGCCTTGAGCGTCCGCACGATGAAGACGAGGTTGTCGCGGTACTCGGCGCGCGCCAGGCGCGGTTCGCGTCGGCCCTCCCCGGCGTCGATCCAGGAGTCGTTGATCCCGAACTGGACGACCACGAGGTCCGGGGAGAAGGCGCGCACGTCGCGGTCGAGCCGTTCCCGGGCGTCGCGCGTCGTGGTGTCGCCGACGCCGGCGTTGACGACGCGCGCCTCGATCCCGTGAGCGGCGAGGGAGGCGGGCAGCAGCTCCGCATACGACTCGATGCCCTGGCCGCTCCAGTCGTCGATCGCGGTCGTTGAGTCGCCGAGCGCGACGAGGGTCAGCCGATCGCG
>JADGPM010000042.1 GCA_017882425.1 Solirubrobacteraceae bacterium | reverse complement strand
GTGCGCCGGCGGCTCCGGCGCGTGCGCGTCGCTCATCCCGCGCACCGTATCCCGAACGACCCGCGCCCGGCACGAGGCCGGGCGCGGACGCTGCTTCGAGGGGTAGAGGCCCCCTCGGATCAGATCTTGTGACGCTGCAGCAGCTTCTTGCCGATCACCATGCGCTGGATCTCGCTCGTGCCCTCGCCGATCAGCAGGAGCGGCGCGTCGCGGTACAGGCGCTCGATCTCGTACTCCTTGGAGTAGCCGTAGCCGCCGTGGATGCGGAAGCTCTCCTCGACGCAGAAGCGCCCCGCCTCGGAGGCGAAGAGCTTCGCCATCCCGGCCTCCATGTCGGAGCGCACGCCCGCGTCCTTCAGGCGGGCGGCGCGCAGCGTGAGCAGCCGCGCAGCCTCGACCTGCGTCGCCATGTCGGCGAGCTTGAACTGGATCGCCTGGTGCTCGCAGATCGGCTTGCCGAACGTCTTGCGCTCCTGGCTGTACTTCAGCGCCAGCTCGAGCGCGCGCTGGGCGATCCCGACGCCGCGGGCGGCGACGTTCGCACGGCCGACCTCGAGCGCGTCCATCATCTGCGCGAAGCCGGCGTTGAGGCCGGCGGCCTCGCCGCCGAGGATGTTCTCGGCCGGGCACCTGTACCCGTCGTAGACGAGCTCGGTCGACTCGACGCCCTTGTAGCCGAGCTTCTTGATCTGCGGCGGCACCGTCAGGCCGGCGTACTCGCCCGTGTTCTCGTGCGCGCCCGCCTCCTTCTCGGTGATGAAGCAGGTGAAGCCCTTGTGGCGCGGGTCGGCGTCCGGATCGGTCTTCACGAGCACGAAGACGAGGCTCGAGCGCAGGCCGTTGGTGACCCACATCTTCTGGCCGTTGATCTCGTAGAGCCCGTCGTCGCCCTTCCTGGCGGACGTCTTGATCGCCTGGACGTCCGAGCCCAGCTCGGGCTCCGACAGCGAGAACGCGGCGCGGATCTCGCCGGTCGCCATGCGCGGCAGGTACTTCTGCTTCTGCTCATCGGTCCCGTACTTGACGAGCAGGTAGCTGCCGATGAAGTGGGTGTTGATGACGCCGGAGATCGAGATCCAGCCACGGCTGAGCTCCTCGACGATCATCACGTACGTCGTCAGGTCGAGCCCCATGCCGCCGTACTCCTCGGGGATCGTCACCCCGAAGAGGCCCAGCTCCTTGAGCTGCTCGACGATGTCCGTCGGGAACTCGTCCTCGTGATCGAAGTGCTCGGCGTTGGGGAGGATCTGCTCGTCGGCGAACTGGCGCACCATCTCGGTGATCGCCTTCTGCTCGTCGGTCTTCTCCTCGAAGGGGACGGCTACGGCCATGGTCTCGCTACCTCGCATCTCCGGGCTTGAACGTCTACGAGGATACGCGCAGGCCGCCGCGAGCGACGACTGACTCGGCGCGCCCGAGCGTCTTCGACTGGCGCTCCGCGTCCATCGCGGCGAGCGGCTGATGGCGAACTTCGTCTGCACCCGGATGGCGCTCGGCGACTGACGGCTGGCAGACTCGCGGCATGCATCTCGACGGCTGGGACGTCCTCCTCTGGCTCCACCTGCTCGCGATGGCGGTGTTCGTCGGCGGGCAGCTCGTGTTCGGGCTCGCGCTCGCGCCCGTCTACGTGAAGCAGGGCGGCAGCGAGGGCAGCGCCCACGAGTGGATGCAGCCGATCGCCCGGCGCTTCGGCTGGGCGTCGCTCGGGGCGCTGGTCGTCCTGCTCGCCACCGGCGCGTCGATGGCCTCCCACCTGGACCTGTGGAGCTCGACCGCCCTCGACGTCAAGCTCGGCCTCGTCGCCGTGGCGATCGTCCTGACATGCATCCACGTGTTCGTCGTGCACGGCTCCAACCGGCTGCTGCAGGCGCTGATCCTGGTCGACTCGCTGGCGATCGTGCTCGTCGCGACGACGCTCTGACGGCGTCTCAGCCCGTCCCGTAGCGGCGGATGATCGCCGGCGTGCCCTCAGCCGTCGTATAGGCCGCGCCGCCGGTGCGCGTCAGCGCGACGGCCTCCCCCTGGCCCTCGTTCAGCGGTGCGACGACGACACACGTCGCCGGCCGCGCGAGCGCGGCCGTCAGCGGCTCGCGCCCGCGGCGCGCCCAGAGGTAGAGCCGGAAGTACGTGCGCAGCGCGATCAGGTGCCCGTCGCCGCTGACGTCCCCGGCGGTGACGAGGGGCAGCGGGACGCGCGGGCCGGTGCGCAGCGTCGTCAGCGACCCACTCGCGAGCGTGTCCGGCGCGCTGTAGGCGCGGGCGAGGCCGATCGACTTGGTGACGATCACGAGCGTGTGCCGCAGCGGGTCGACGAGCAGGGCCTCGGCGTCGTGCGCGCCGTCGGGGTAGCGCAGCCGCAGGCGTGCCGCCGGCGCGGTCGCCTGCGCGTCCGGCCGGGGCTCGGGGAAGCGGTAGACGTCGACCGAGCTGCGCGAGGCCGCGTTGTCGCCGATGTCGCCGGCGTAGATGAGCTCGCCGCCGCCGGGCGCGGGCCCGCTGGCGATGTCCTCCCAGTCGACGGCCTGCGCGCCCGTCACCGCGGGACGGCCGAGCACCGTCCCGTCGCGGCGCAGCGCGAAGATGCGCGCGCTGTCGCCGGAGTCGTTGTGGCTCCACAGCAGGTCGGGCTGCGCGTGACCGACGGTGAGCCCGGAGAGCTCCGTGGCCTGCGGATCGGTGACCGTCCCCGTCTGGACGGGGACCGCGGCACGGCAGAGCGGCGGAAGCGGCGCGCGCTTCGCCGCGGCGGTCATCGTCGTGCCGGGCGCGCTCGTCGTGGCCGCGGCGCCGTCGCCGCAGCCCGCGAGCACGCCGAGGAGGACGACGGCGATGGCGAGGCGGTGCATCGCCGCAGTCTGACGCCCCGCGAGCGCGGGCGCTGCGGGCCGTGCTGGCAGACTGCGCGCCATGAACTTCGCCCGCGACGTCGTCGAGGCCGCGCCGGCCGGCGCGCTCGCCCTCGTCGAGCTGGCACGCGACGGCTCGCGGCGCGAGTGGACCTTCGGCGAGACGGCGCGCCGGGGCGCGGCGCTTGCGGCGGCGCTCCATGCCCGGGGGGTGCGCCGCGGCGACGTCGTGCTCACGCTCGTCGGCAACCGCCCCGAGTGGGTGCAGGCGATGATCGCCTGCTTCGGTGCCGGCTACGTCGTCCTGCCCTGCACCGAGCAGCTGCGGGCGAAGGACCTGCGGCTGCGGCTCGACGTGACACGGCCTGCGGCGATCGTCTGCGACGAGCGCAACCGTGCCGAGCTCGAGGCCGCCGGGCCGGGCTGCCCGGTGCTGCTGGTGCCCGACGAGTCGCTGTTCGCCACCGGCGCCGAGGCGGGCGCGCCCGCCCACGCCGATCTGGGCCCGCAGGATCCATGCCTGATCACGTTCACCAGCGGGACGGCGGGCGAGGCGAAGGCCGTCGTGCACGGCCAGCGCTACCTCGCGGGCCAGCGACTGCAGGCGTCCACCTGGCTCGACGCGGGTCCCGGCGACCTGGTGTGGTGCACCGCGGCGAGCGGCTGGAGCAAGTCCGCGCGCAACGTCTTCATCGCCCCGTGGATCCGCGGCGCCGCGGCGCTGCTGCACGACCAGCGCTTCGATCCCCACGAGCGGCTCGCGGTGCTCGAGGCCGAGGCCGTGAACGTGCTGTGCATGGCGCCGACCGAGTTCCGCGTCGTGGCCAAGCGCGCCGAGCCGCGGCCGATCGCCTCCCTGCGCGGGCTGGTCGCCGCCGGCGAGGCGCTGAACCCGGAGATCCTGCGGTCCTTCCATGCCGCGACAGGGCTCTGGATCCGCGACGGCTACGGGCAGACCGAGACCGGCCAGACGACCGGCCAGCCCGCAGGCCGCGCGCCCATGCCGGGCTCGATGGGACGCCCCCTCGACGGCGTGCGGCTGTGGATCGAGGACGGCGAGCTGTGCCTGGACCCGGTCAGTGACCCGACGTTCTTCCTCGGCTACCTCGGCGAGGAGGTCGTCCGCGGCGAGGGCGGTGCCTGGGCCGTCGAGGATCGCCGCGACGGCGGCGTGTGGCGCACCGGCGACCGCGTACGCGAGGACGACGCGGGCTACCTGTTCTTCGAGGGCCGCGCCGACGACGTCATCATCTCCGCCGGCTACCGGATCGGGCCGTTCGAGGTCGAATCGGCGCTCGTCTCGCACCCCGCCGTGGCGGAGGCGGCGGCGGTCGCCGCTCCGGACGCCGAGCGCGGAT
>JADGPM010000002.1 GCA_017882425.1 Solirubrobacteraceae bacterium | reverse complement strand
TGGGAGCGAACGCGCTCACGACCTCGCGGACCGCCGAGGGAAAGACGTTGACACCGCGGACGATCAGCATGTCGTCGGTCCGCCCGGTGCAGCGGATGCGCGGGCTCGTCCGACCGCAGCGACACGGGCTCGTGCGGACCTCGACCTGATCACGGGTGCGGAAGCGCAGCAGCGGCGCCGCGCGATGGCGAAGATGCGTGAGCACGAGCTCGCCGTGGGCGCCGTCGCGCATGGCGACGGTCGCGCCCGTCTCGGGGTCGATCAACTCGGCGTGCACGAAGCCGCGCGCGCCGAGATGCATGCCGTCCTGCTCCTCGCACTCCCCCCAGAGCGACACGCCGATGTCGCCGATCCCCATCGCCTCGGTGACGCGCGCGCCCCATCCCTCCTCGAGCTGGGCGCGGAAGGCCGGCTCGCCGCCGCCGGGCTCGCCCGCGACGAGCACGCGCTCGACGCTCGACCCGCGCAGGTCGACACGGCGATCGGCCGCCCACTCGACGAGATGGGCCGCGTAGGAGGGCGTGAGGACGGCGGCCTCGGGCCGCAGCAGCTCGATCGCCCGCATCAGGCGCTCGGTGTTGCCGGTGCCGACCGGGATGTGGCACAGGCCGATGCGATCGAACGCGGCGAGCGCCGCTCCGGCCACGAACGGCCCGGCGTTGTACGTCGAGACGATCCGCTGCCCCGGCTCGATGCCGGACGCCGCGTAGCTGCGCGCCGAGCCTGTCACCCAGTCGTCCAGGTCGCCGGCCGTCAGCGGGATGTAGCTGGGCGTGCCCGTGGTGCCGCTCGTCGAGTAGATGCGGACGATCTCGGACGGCGCCGCGCACAGATGCGCGCCGATCGGGTTCTCGGGCGTGCAGGTCGCCCGGATCTCGTGCTTCTCGGTGAGGGGGAGCTGCGCGATGTCGGCGAGGCCGCCCGCCTCCCGGCCTGAGGGGAATCCTGCCGCCGCGAGCTTCTCGCGGTAGAACGCGGAGCGCTCGAACAGCTGACCGAGCTGGGCACGGTAGGACGCGTCGTCGGCCACGAGCTGCTCCGCCCACGGGCGCGTCTCGACCTCACGCTCGAGCATCACGGCGGCCCGTCGTCCTGCCGGCGCTCGTAGACGACCGTCTCCTCGGCGCCGCCGGCCATCACAAAGCCGACGGGATGCTGCTGCTCCTCGGCCAGGTGCGCCAACAGGCCGGCCGTGCGTGCGAGGATCGGAACGGCCTTCACCGTGACGGCCGGGAAGCCCAGGTCGAGCATCACCGCCGCGATCGGCATGGCGACGTTCATCGTGAGCGGCCTGCCCCAGGCCGCGGCGGCGGCCTCGCGCAGACAGCCCGCGAGCAGGACGTGGGGCCCGCTGACCCCCCGGGCGTCCGCGAGCTCGACGATGCGCTCGGCGCGCGGGTCGAGCGGGCGATGGACCGGATGGCCGAACCCCGGCAGGCGCGCCCCGCAGGCGTGCGCCTCGCGCGCCAGCTCCGCGGCGACCACCGCAGGCGCGCCCCCGCCGGCCACCTGTTTCTGCGCGCGTTCGAGGAGCCGTGCACACTCCTCGGACGTCCCGAGGATCACGGGCCCGCAGCCGAGGATCCCGGCCGCGACGGCCCCCTGCAGCGACCCCGGGTCCGCCGCGAGGGTCATGCGCGCGGCGACGTTCGTCGGCATCATCCCGTGCTCGGCGATCGCGACGAGCAGGACGTCGAGGAAGAAGCGCTGCTCGTCGGTCGGCTCGCGGCCGGTGAGCAGGAGGTGGAAGTACTCGGTGAAGCTCACCCTGCCCATGAGGTCGCCGCAGAGGTCGCGTCCCCGCACCTCGACCCGGTCGGGATAGGCCTGGCTGATGTGCGTTACGGGGAGTTCCGCGTCGCCGAGCATTCCCGGCGACGCTACGCATCGGACACCCGAACGTCAAAGGGGCTCCCGTCCCGGCCGGGACGGCCGGCTCACCGGCCCGCCCTACCCTCGCCCCCGTGACCACGCTCGACTGGATCATCGTCGTGCTGGCGGTCTTCGCCGCGGCACAGGGTCTGTTTCGCGGGTTCCTCGTCGGGGCGCTGACGCTGGCGGGGTTCGCCGCGGGGGCGTTCGCCGGCTCGCGCCTGGCCGGCGCGCTGACCGGCGGCGGGGCGTCGTCACCGTGGGCGCCGGCGTTCGCACTCGCCGGGGCGCTGCTGCTGGGCGGCATCGTCGCCGGGCTGTTCGAGGTCCTCGGCGCTCGCGCACGCCGCGGCGTGCGCTCGCGGACGCTCACCGGCCTCGACGCCGGGCTCGGCGCCCTGCTCGGCGCGGCCGTCGCCCTCGCGGCCGTGTGGATCGCGGGTGCCGTCGCGCTGCAGACGCCCGGTCTCGGTTCGCTGCGCACGAGCGTGCAGCGCTCGGCGGTGCTGCGGACGCTGAACGACGTGCTCCCCCCATCGGGGCCGGTGCTCCAGGCGCTCGCGCGCTTCGATCCGCTGCCCGCGATCGAGGGCCCGTCGACGACCGGCATCGGACGCCCGGACGCCGCGGTCCTGAACAGCCCGGGAGTGCGCCTGGCGGCCGCGGGCACGGTGCGCATCCTCGGGACGGCCTGTGGCCTGGGGATCGAGGGGTCGGGCTGGATCGTCGCCCCCGGTGTCGTGGTGACGAACGCCCACGTCGTCGCCGGGACCGATGGCGACGTCGTCGTCCACGCGCAGGACGACCGCGTCAGCGCCCCTGCCCGCACGCTGGCGTTCGACCCGCGGAACGACCTGGCCGTCCTCGCTGCGCCGGGCCTCCCCGGACAGACGCTGCGCGTCGTCCGCAACCCCGCCCCGGGGACGGCCGGCGCGATTCTCGGGTTCCCCCGCGACGGCCCGTTCGACGCGCGCGCCGCCCGGATCGGCGCGACGCAGACGGTCATCAGCCAGGACGCCTACGGCAACGGCCCCGTGCGCCGGTCGATCATCTCGCTCCGCGGGCTGCTGCGCCACGGCAACTCCGGCGGGCCGGTCGTCGACCGCCGGGGGCGGGTCCTGGCGACCGTCTTCGCCGCTTCGACGAGGTCCCGCACGCACGGCGGCTACGGCGTGCCGAACAGCGTGGTCGAGCGGCTGCTCGCCGCGATCCCGCGCGGCGCCCCCACGGTGTCCACGGGACCGTGCGCGGCATGAACGCCCCGCCCTACAGCACCTTCGACAGGAACGCCTGCGTCCGCGTGTGCTTGGGGTTGGCGAAGACCTCCTTGGGCGGCCCGCTCTCGACGACGACCCCGCCGTCCATGAACACCGCCGTGTCGCCGACCTCGCGGGCGAACCCGATCTCGTGCGTGACGACGACCATCGTCATGCCGCTCTCGGCGAGCTGGCGCATGACCTCGAGCACCTCGCCGACGAGCTCCGGGTCGAGCGCCGACGTGGGCTCGTCGAACAGCATCAGCTTGGGCTCCATCGCGAGTGCGCGGGCGATCGCGACGCGCTGCTGCTGGCCGCCGGAGAGCTGGGCGGGATAGGCGTCGATCTTGTCGGCCAGGCCGACGCGCGTCAGCAGCCGCTCGGCCTCCGCGCGCGCGGCCCTGCGGTCGGTGCCCTTCACGTGGACCGGCGCCTCCATGACGTTCCCGGCCGCCGTCATGTGCGGGAAGAGGTTGAAGCGCTGGAAGACCATGCCGATCTCGGCGCGCTTCCTGGCGACCTCGGACTCGCGCAGCTCGTAGATCTTGTCGCCGTGCTGGCGGTACCCGACGAGCTCGCCGTCGACCGAGAGGCGGCCGCCGTCGATCGACTCGAGGTGGTTGATGCAGCGCAGGAAGGTCGACTTGCCCGACCCCGAAGGCCCGAGCAGGCACATGACCTCCTTGGGCTCGACGCGCAGCGTGATGCCCTTGAGGACCTCGTTGTCGCCGAAGCGCTTGTGGACGCCTTCGGCCTGGAGCATCGGGGTGCTCATCGGCGCTCCTCCGACGCTTCGGGCGCCTCGACGACCGCCGGCTGGCGGCGCGTCGTCAGCACGACGCGGCGCAGCTTCTGCAGCGGCGTCTCCGGGAGGTTGCGCGAGCTTCCGCGCCCGAACCGGCGCTCGAGGTAGTACTGGCCGACCGACAGCACGGACGTCATCGCGAGGTACCAGATGCTCGCGACGATCAGCAGCGGGATCGTCTGGTAGGTGCGCGAGTAGACCTGCTGCACGGAGAAGAGCAGCTCGGGCACCGTGATCACGCTGACGAGCGAGCTGGTCTTCAGCATCGAGATCGTCTCGTTGCCGGTCGGCGGCACGATCACGCGCATCGCCTGCGGCAGGACGACCCGCCGCATGGTCTGCAGGCGCGACATGCCGAGCGCCTGCGCCGCCTCGCTCTGCCCCTCGTCGACCGAGATGATCCCGGCGCGCACGATCTCGGACATGTAGGCGCCCTCGTTGAGGCCGAGCGCGAGCAGGCCGGCCATGAACGGCGTGATCAGGTCGTTGGCGTTCGCGTGCAGGAACGGAAGCCCGAGGGTGATCTTCGGGTAGACGGCGGCGACGTTGTACCAGAACAGGATCTGCACCAGGACGGGCGTGCCGCGGAACAGCCAGATGTACAGCCACGAGGCCCACGACACCAGCGGGTTCGCCGACAGCCGCATGAGCGCCAGCAGGATCCCGAGGACGATGCCGATGACCATCGCCAGGAAGGTGAGCTCGAGCGTCTTGAGGACGCCGTCCTCGACGGGCGCGGCGAACAGGTAGTCGCCCACGACCCCCCACTGGAAGCGCGGGTTCGTCGCGACCGAGCGGGCGAGCGCGACCGCGATGACGACGATGATCGCGGCCGCGACCCAGCGCCCCGGGTGGCGCACCGGAACGGCCCTGATCTCCTCAGGGTTCTCCGGCGCGCTCGCCGCGGCTGTCTCGGCGGGGGGCACCCGCGAACCCGCCTGCCGCTAGCTCGTCGCCCCGTTGATCACCGGGGTGGTGATGGCGCCGTCCTGCACGCCCCACGTGGTCAGGATCTTCTGGTACTGCCCGTCGGCGATGAGCTTCGTGACCGCGGCCAGGACGGGCTTGGCCAGCCCGCTGTTCTTGGGGATCGCGATGCCGTACGGCGCGGTGCCGTAGGTCGCGCCCGACAGCTTGAACTGTCCGTTCGACTGCTTGACCGCGTAGGCCGCGACCGGCGAGTCGGCCATCACGACGTCGGCCCGGCCGGAGGAGAGCGCGAGGTTCGCGCCGTTCTGGTCGGGGAAGGTCAGCACGGTGACGGCCGACTTGCCGGCGGTCGTGCACTTCTTGCTCTGCGCGGTCGCGTCGTCGGCCTGCGTCGTGCCCTTCTCGACGGCGACCTTCTTGCCGCACAGGTCGGCCAGGCCGTTGACCGTCGCGCCGCCGGAGGCCTTCACGTAGAAGGACGTGCCCGCGGAGAAGTACGTGACGAAGTCGACCGTCTTCTCGCGCTCCTTGGTGTCCGTGAACGACGACATCCCGACGTTGTACTTCCCGGCCGAGAGGCCCGGGATGATGCTGTCGAAGCCGGCGTTGACGATCTTGGCCTTGACGCCCAGGACGGTGGCGATCGCCTTCGCGAGGTCGGCGTCCATCCCGACGACGGTCCTGCCGTCCTTGGCGACGAACTCGTTCGGGGCGTAGGAGGCATCGGCGGCGACCGTCAGCCCCTTGGACTTGACCGCGGCGGGCACGGTCGCGGCGATCGCGGCGTCCGCGCCGCCGGAGGCGGCGGTCGAGCTCGTCGTCGAGGAGCTGCTGGTGCTCGAGGAGCTGCTGCCGCAGGCGGCGAGCAGGGCGCTGGCGGCGACCACGGCGGCGGCGATGGGAAGTCGCCGGACGATGACGTTCATGATGCCTCTCTCGGAACGAAGCTGCAGGTTCCCACGCAGGGTAGGCCAAAGAACGCCGACGGGGGGCGCGGCCGACCGGCCCCCACCCACCCGGCCGCACCTGACACCATCCCGGCATGCCGCCGTCCGTCACGATCCGGCAGGTGGAGGCCGTCGCTCGGGGCGCCGCGGCCCCGCCGCTCGACGGCGGCGACCGCAGCGCCATCGCCGCCGCCCGCGCGGTCGTCGAGCGGGTCGTCGCGAGCGAGCAGGCGGTCTACGGGGTCACCACCGGGTTCGGGCGGCTCGCGAGCGTCCGGATCCCGCGCGAGAGCACGACCGACCTCCAGCTGAACCTCGTGCGCTCGCACGCCGTCGGCTTCGGCGAGCCGCTCGAGCGCGACGTCGTGCGCGCGATGCTGTTCCTGCTCGCCGGGTCGTTGCGCCGCGGCCACTCGGGGGTGCGCCCCGAGCTCGTCGAGCTCGTGCTCGCACTGCTCGAGCGCGACGTCACGCCGGTGGTGCCGAGCAAGGGTTCGGTCGGCTCCTCCGGCGATCTGATCCCGCTCGCGCACATCGCGCTCGTGCTCGTCGGCGAGGGCGAGGCCGTCGTCGGCGGCGAGCGGCTCGACGGCGCCGGCGCGCTGCGCCGCGCCGGGCTCGAGCCGCTGGAGCTCGCGGCCAAGGAGGGGCTCGCGCTGATCAACGGGACGCACCTGATGGCCGCCGCGGGGGCGCTCGCGGTGCGCGAGGCCGAGCGCCTGCTCGAAGCGGCGACCGTCGCGACCGCCCTGTCGCTCGAGGCGTTCATGGGCTCGACCGGCCCGTTCGACGCGCGGCTGCACGCGCTGCGCCCGCAGATCGGCCCCGGCCGGATCGCCGCGCGGCTGCGCGGGCTGCTCGCCGGCAGCGCGATCGTCGAGAGCCACGCGGACTGCGGCCGCGTCCAGGACCCGTACACGCTGCGCTGCGCGCCGCAGGTCCTCGGCGCGATCGACGACGCGCTCGCCTACATCGCCACCGCCATCGAGCGCGAGCTGTCCGCCGTGACCGACAACCCGCTCGTCTTCCCGGACAGCGACGAGGTGCTCGCGGGCGGCAACTTCCACGGGCAGCCGCTGTCGCTGCCGCTCGACCACCTCGCGCTCGCCATGTGCGAGCTGGCCTCGTTCAGCGAGCGCCGCAGCTACGCGCTGCTCTCCCCCACCTACGCGGGCCTGCCGGCGTTCCTCTCGCCCGATCCCGGCCTGGGGTCGGGCATGATGATCGCGCAGTACGCGGCGGCGGCGCTCGTCAACGAATGCCAGGTCCTGGCCCACCCCGCGGGCGCGGGGTCGATCCCCACCTCAGCGGGCCAGGAGGACTTCAACTCGATGGGCGCGCTCGCCGCGGTGAAGGCGCGCACGGTGATCGCCAACGCGTCGGACGTCATCGCGATCGAGCTCGCCTGCGCATGCCAGGGGCTCGAGTTCCACCGGCCGCTGCGCACGACGGGTGTGCTCGAGGAGGCGATCGCGCGCGTGCGCGCCGTCGTGCCGCGCGTCGAGCGCGACCGCTCGCTCTCCGGCGAGCTCACCGAGCTGGCGGATGCACTGCGCAGCGGCGAGCTGCGGCTCACCGACGACGAGGAGCTGACATGAGCACGGACACGACGCTGCGCTGCCGCGGCTGGGAGCAGGAGGGGGCGCTGCGGATGCTGGAGAACAACCTCCACCCGGACGTCGCGGAGAACCCGGCCGAGCTGATCGTCTACGGCGGCATCGGCAAGGCCGCGCGCAACGCGGAGTGCCACGCGGCGATCGTCCGCGAGCTGCTGCGGCTCGGCGACGACGAGACCCTGCTCGTGCAGTCCGGGAAGCCGGTCGCGGTCTTCGAGACGCACGCCGCCGCGCCGCGCGTGCTGATCGCCAACTCGAACCTCGTGCCCGACTGGGCGACGTGGGAGCACTTCCGCGAGCTCGATGCGGCAGGGCTGATGATGTACGGGCAGATGACGGCGGGCTCCTGGATCTACATCGGGAGCCAGGGGATCCTGCAGGGCACCTACGAGACGTTCGCGGCGGTCGCGCGCAAGCGGTTCGACGGCACACTCGCCGGGCGGCTCGTCGTGACGGCGGGCCTCGGCGGCATGGGCGGCGCGCAGCCGCTGGCGATCACGATGTGCGGCGGGACGGCGCTGTGCGTCGAGGTCGACCTGCGACGCATCGAGCGCCGCGTGCGCGAGGGCTACCTCGACGAGCGGGCCGCGGACCTCGACGACGCGCTGCGGCGCCTGGACGCCGCGCGCGCCGAGCGCCGGCCGCTCTCGATCGGGCTGCTCGGAAACGCCGCCGAGGTGCTTCCCGAGCTCGTGCGCCGAGGCGTCGACGTCGACGTCGTCACCGATCAGACCAGCGCCCACGACCCGCTCAACGGCTACGTGCCCGCGGGGCTCACCGTCGAGCAGGCGGACGTGCTGCGCGCGAGCGACCCCGACGAGTACCTGCGCCGCGTGGGCGCGAGCGTGCTCGACCACGTCGCGGCGATCCGTGCGCTGGGGCGCGCGGGCGCGGAGGCCTTCGACTACGGGAACGCGCTGCGCGGGGTCGCGGCCGAGTACGGCGACAGCGAGGCGTTCGCCTACCCGGGCTTCGTGCCCGCGTACATCCGCCCGCTGTTCTGCGAGGGCAAGGGGCCCTTCCGCTGGGTGGCGCTCTCCGGCGACCCGGCGGACATCGCCGCGACCGACGCCGCGATCCTCGACCTCTTCGGCGATCAGGAGCACATCGCGCGCTGGATCCGCCTGGCGCAGGAGAAGGTGCGCTTCCAGGGCCTGCCGGCGCGGATCTGCTGGCTGGGCTACGGCGAGCGGCACCTGGCGGGGCTGCGCTTCAACGAGATGGTCGCGGCGGGAGAGCTGCGTGCTCCGATCGTCATCGGGCGCGACCACCTGGACGCCGGCTCGGTCGCCTCGCCCCAGCGCGAGACCGAGGCGATGCTCGACGGCTCGGACGCCGTCGCCGACTGGCCGCTGCTGAACGCGCTGCTCAACACCGCCTGCGGCGCGAGCTGGGTCTCCATCCATCACGGCGGCGGGGTGGGCATGGGCAAGTCGATCCACGCCGGGCAGGTGTGCGTCGCCGACGGGTCCCCGCTCGCGGCCGAGCGGCTGCGTCGCACGCTGCTCGCCGACCCCGGGATGGGCATCGTGCGCCACGCCGACGCGGGTTACCCGGAGGCGATCGACGCGGCGGCGCGGGTGGGACTGCGGCTGCCGATGGTCGCCGGCTCGTGAGCGTCTGCGTCCGGGACGCGGCGCAGGTCCTGCGCCCGCCGAGCGACGGGCTCGCCTACCTGCGCCATGACCGCGCGGGGGAGCTGCGCCTCGACGGCGGCGCGCTGACCGCCGCGGATGGGCGGATCGCGGCCTTCGAGGCCGATGCGAGCGCCGCGATCCGGGTCGACGGCAGCGGCTGCGCGGTCGTTCCGGGCTTCGTCGACGCCCACACGCACCTCCCGTTCGCGGGCTGGCGGGCCGGCGAGTACGCGCAGAAGGTGGCGGGCGTGCCCTACGAGCAGATCTCGCGCGCGGGAGGCGGCATCGCCGCCTCGGCGCGCGCGTTCGCGGAGGCGACGGACGACGCGGTGCTCGCGCAGGCGCAGGCGCTCGCGGGCGAGATGCTCGAGCACGGGACGACGACCTTCGAGTGCAAGAGCGGCTATGGCCTGTCGGTGGACGCCGAGCTGCGGGCGCTGCGCCTCGCCGGCCGCCTCGGCGAGCAGACGGCGCAGGGCACGACCTCCACCGCGCTGCTCGCGCACGCGGTGCCCCCCGGCCACGATGCGGACTCCTGGATGGACGCGGTCGAGGCGATGCTGCCGCGCGTGCGGTCCCGGACGCGGGCCGGCGCGCTGGACATCTACGTCGAGTCGGTCGCGTTCACGAACGAGCACCTTGCGCGCATGGGCGACCTGGCGCAGTCGAGCGGCCTGGCGCTGCGCTGCCACGTCGAGCAGTTCGCCACGCACCGCTCGGTGCCCGTCGCGCTGGCGCACGGGGCGCGCTCCGTCGACCACCTCGCCTGCCTGCACCCGGACGACGTGGCGCCGCTCGCCGCCGCCGAGTGCGCCGCCGTGCTGCTGCCCGGGGCCGAGCTGCTCGGCGCCGAGCACGCCGCGCCCGCGCGCGCCCTGGCCGACGCGGGCGCGATCGCCGTCCTGGCGACCGACGCCAACCCGGGAACCTCGCCGGTCGTCTCGCTCCCGCTCGTGATCGGCATCGCGGTGCGGCGCTACGGCTGGAGCGTGCGCGAGGCGCTGCTGGCGGCGACGCTCAACGCCGCGTGGGTGCTCGGTCGCTCGGACGCGGTCGGCTCGCTCGAGGTCGGCAAGCAGGCGGACTTCCTGCTCCTCGACGGCCCGGTCGAGCACATCCCCTACCGCTTCGGCCACAACCCCGTCGCCGCGGTGTTCGTCGCGGGGCACCTCGTCCACGTGCGGCCCGACGCGGCGTGGCGGATCGGCGGGACCGCGTGATCACCGCGCACGACCTCGCGGCGCGCCTGAAGGACCTGGAGCCGATCGGGCTCGGCCCTTCGGGCACGACCCGGCTCGCCTGGACGCCCGAGGACGCGGCCGCGCGCAGATGGTTCGAGCGCCAGGCGGTCGCCGGAGGCCTGCGCGCCGAGCGCGACCCCGCGGGGAACCTGTGGGCGGTTCCCGGCGCCCCCGGACCCTGGTGGGGCGTGGGCTCGCATCTGGACAGCGTGCGCAGCGGCGGGCGCCACGACGGGGCGCTCGGGGTCGCAGCGGCGTTCGAGGTGGCTGCGCGCGCCGGCGTCCCGCTCGCGGTGATCTCGTTCGCCGACGAGGAGGGCGCGCGCTTCAACACGCCGACCTTCGGCAGCCGCGCGCTCGTCGGCCGCCTCGACGTGGACGACGCACTGGGTCGCGTCGACGACGATGGGGTGACGATGGCCGACGCGCTCACGGCCGCGGGCGTCGACCCGGCCGGGCTGCCCGCCGCGCCGCGGCGGCTCGCGCTCCTGCGCGGGTTCGTCGAGCTCCACATCGACCAGACCCGCGACCTGGCGCGCGCGGGCGTGCCCGCGGGCGTCGTCGGCGCCCTCGCCTCGAGGATGCGGGTCGAGGTCGAGCTGACCGGGCGCGCCGACCACGCGGGGACGACGCGCCGCAACGAGCGGCGCGACGCGCTCGCCGCGGCCGCGCGCCTCATCGTGCGGGCCGACGAGCTGGCCGGCGGGGATCCCGAGTTCGTCGTCACGGCGACCCGGCTGCTCGTCGAGCCGGGGGCACTGACGACGATCCCCTCGCACGTCGCGCTGTGGATCGACGCGCGCGCGCCCGCGCCGAGCACCGTCGAGCAGTGGCGCGCCGGGCTCGACCGGGTCGCCCAGGAGCTCGCGCGGGCCACCGGCGTCGCGATCGAGGTCCGCACCTCCGCGCAGAGTGCCGGCGTCGCGTTCGACCCGGCGATCCGGTCGCGGCTCTCCGCGGCGTGCGCGGACCTCGGCAGCGCCGGCGCGGAGCTCGTCTGCTTCGCCGGCCACGACGCCGGCGTGCTCGCCGAGCGGCTGCCCGCGGGCATGGCCTTCGTGCGCAACGCGACCGGCGTCAGCCACGCGCCGGACGAGCAGGTCGCGCTGGAGGATGCAGCGGTCGCGGCCGAGGCGATGCTCCGCGCGCTCGAGGAGTTGGCGGCATGAGCGGCACACGCGCGGTGGTCCGCGTCCCGGCGATGCCCAACGCGCACTCGCACGCCTTCCAGCTCGACCTGCGCGGGGCCGGCGAGCGACCCGCACCCGCCGCGCACGCCGCCGACGACTTCTGGAGCTGGCGCCGGGAGATGTTCCGGCTGGCCGGCGCACTGGACCCCGCGTCGATGCGAGCCGTCGCCGAGCGCGCGTACGCCGAGATGGCGGCGGCCGGCTACGGGGCGGTCGGCGAGTTCCACTACGTCCACCACCGGCCCGACGGCACGCCCTACGACGAGGGCGATCCGATGGCGCACGCCGTGGCGCAGGCGGCCGTCGACCAGGGTCTTGCGATCGTGCTCCTTCCGGCCGCCTACCACCGCGACGGCTGGGATGGCGCCGACCGCGCCCCCGCCGCAGGCCAGCGGCGCTTCTGCGACCCCGACGTCGACGCGTTCCTCACGCGCGTGGACGCACTGCGCCGCTGGGCGGCCGGTCGCGCGGGCGTCAGCGTCGGCGTCGCCGCCCACAGCGTGCGCGCCGTCCCCGAGTCGTGGCTGCGGGCGATCGCCGCGTACGCCGACGAGCACGGCCTCGTCCGCCACGTGCACGCCAGCGAGCAGCGCCGCGAGCTGGCCGAGTGCGCCGCCGAGCACGGCTGCACCCCGATCGAGCTGCTGCACCGGACCGGATTCCTCGGCGCGCGCACGAGCGTCATCCACGGGGTCCACGTCACCGACGCCGACGTCGGGCTGCTCGCCACGAGCGACACGATCGTCGTCTCGTGCCCGACGACCGAGGGCAACCTCGGCGACGGCCACCTGCCCGCGATGCGCTATCTGGACGCGGGCGTGCGTCTGGCGATCGGCAGCGACTCGCAGGTGCGCATCGACCCGTTCGAGGAGGTCCGCGAGCTGGAGACCGGCGCCCGGCGCGAGCGCCAGACGCGTCACGCGCTGCTCGCGGCGAGCGGCGACCTGTGGGGGGAGCTGTGCCGCAACGGCCGCGCCAGCCTCGGGCTGCCGGAGGCCGGCGACGGCGCCGGGACGATCGCGATCGATCTCGGGCATCCGTCGCTCAGCGCGATCGCCCGCGAGGACCTGCCCTACGCGCTGGCCACCTGCGCGAGCGCCGCGGTCCTCGCGGCGCCGGGCGCGGGGGGAGACGACGACATCGGGCCTCGCACGTAGAAACCCGGGGACCCGTCGCGGCGAAGCGCGGATGCCGGCCCATGCCGGCCGGGCTAGCGTGCTCGCCAGTTCTCCGGCGTGCGAGCTCGCCCGCCCGCCCCACCGTCGCAGGAGCCGAGCCATGTCCCCACGCCCGATGTCGCTCCCCCTTCGCCGGGGCGCCCCCGCCATGCTTGCGGCGGCGGTCCCGCTCGTCGGATGCGGAGGCACCTCCAAGCAGGACCAGGCCAAGAAGACCGTCTGCAGCGCCAAGACGGACATCGCGGCGAAGGTCGACGACCTGAAGACCCTGCCTCCGACGGTCGCGAGCCTGCCGGCGGCGAAGACCGACGTGAGCGCGATCGTCGCCGACCTGCAGAAGATCAAGGACGCACAGGGCGATCTGGACCCGGGTCGCAAGCAGGCGGTCACCCAGGCCAATCAGCAGTTCAGCCAGGCGGTGCAGAGCGCGCTGGCCGGACTGTCGACGAACCTCTCGCTCAGCACCGCCAAGACGCAGATCGCGGCCGCGGTCGAGCAGCTCGCCACCTCCTATCAGCAGGCGTTCGCACGCGTCGACTGCGGGTCGTGAGCTCGCGCGCGCAGCCGGCGGTGGGGCTCGTGCTGGGCGCGGGCGGCGTCCTCGGCGGCGCGTGGCTCGTCGGTGCACTCGACGCGCTGGCGGAGGAGACGGGCTGGGACCCGGGCAGCGCGGACCACATCGTGGGGACGTCGGCGGGGTCGATGGTCGGTGCGCTGCTCGCGTGCGGGATTCCGCCGTGGTTCATGGCCGCGCACTCGCTGGGTGAGGAGTTCGGCCCGCTGCGGGCGGTCCAGGGCGCCGACCCGACCGACGAGGACCGCTCCGGAGGATCGGTCTACCGCCTGCACCGCCGCACGCCCGCGATCGGCCCGGGCTCCTGGAAGCTCGCGCTGGGCTCGCTCGCGCGCCCGTACAGGTACGCGCCGGCCGCCGTGCTCGCGGGCTGGATCCCGAAGGGCCTCGTCTCGACCGAGCCGCTCAAGGCCACCGTGCGCCGCGCCTGTCCCGAGGGCTGGGCCCCGCACCCGGGCTGCTGGGCGGTCGCATGCGACTACGAGAGCGGGAAGCGCGTGGCGTTCGGGCGCGACGACGCCCCGGCGGTGTCGCTCCCGGACGCGGTGGCCGCCTCCTGCGCGATCCCCGGCTTCTACCACCCCGTGACGGTGGACGGCCGCGAGTACGTCGACGGCGGGCTGCGCTCGACGTCGAACCTCGACGTGCTCGCCGGCAGCGGCTGTGAGCTGGTCATCTGCCTGAACCCGATGTCCTCGCTGCACGTCGCCCGGCCGCGCACGCTCGGCGAGCGGGCGGCGATGGCGATGCGCTCGGCCGCCGGACGGCGTCTGGGCTCCGAGGCGCGCCGGCTGCGCGAGCAGGGCATCGAGGTCGTGCTGCTCCAGCCGACCGTGCACGATCTGGACGCCATGGGCACGAACCTCATGAGCTCCCGGCGCAGGCGCGAGGTCCTCCAGCGAGGGCGCCAGAGCGTCGTCGAGCACCTGCGCGAGTCGGGCGTCGGCGACGATCTGCGTGAGCGTCTGCCCGCAGGCCTCCCCGCGCTCGTGCGCCGCCCCGAGGGCCCGCCGTCGCGTTGGCCGAGCTTCCGGGCACTCGCCGAGCGCCGCCACGCGCTACACCGCCGCGCGGCGGTGTAGCCACGCGATGCGGTCAGGCGTCGTGGCCGCGCTCGACCTGGAGCGCGAGCTCGCGGAGCGTCTGCGTGAGGTTCTGATGAATCGACTGCGCCGCGATCCGTCCGATGAGCCAGGCCGCGGGCGCCCAGCCGGCGAGGTGGTAGGTCAGGCGCAGCTCCACCCGCGTGCCGTCCTCGCCGTGCGGACGCAGCCGCCAGCGGCCACGCTGCTCGGCGCCGGTGACCGCGTTCCAGGCCAGATCCGCGCACGGGTGGAACTCGACGACCTCGACCAGCCCGCCGACGTCCGCTGAGCCGATCCGCATGAGCGCTCGATACCGCGTACCGAGCCCCGAGCGGCGGCGTCCCTCGACATCCCATCGCGTGAGGCCGGCCACGAAGTCCGGCCAGCGCCGCAGATCCCCGACCAACGCCCAGACGGCCTCGGGGGGCGCCGCGACGTCGCAGCTCGCGGTGACCCTCATCCGAGCACGGGGAGGCGCCGCTCGGCGGCGAGCTCGTCGAGGGTGTGCTGCATGAGCGCGACGACGACCTCGTAGACCTCGTCGACATCGGGGTCCGGCCCGAACCGCTCGTGCAGGTCGATCGCTGGCAGGACCTGGATCGTGATCTTCGCCGGGAGCGGAACGTGGCCGAGGAAGTCCCCGACGTTCAACCCCCACGGCGCGGCGATCGAGATCGGGAGCGTCTTGAGACGCAGGGTCCGGTCGAGCCGCAGCGCGCGCGCCAGCCCGGCGCCGCGCGAGAGGAACAGCGCCGTCTCCTGCCCTCCGATCGACACGACCGGCACCAGCGGGACCCCTGCGTCGAGCGCCTGGCGCACGAAGCCCCGGCGCTCGTCGAAGTCGATCATGTTGCGCTGCCAGACCGGCCGCGAGACCTCGTGGTCGCCGCCCGGGTAGACGAGCAGCACCGCGCCGGCGTCGAGCGCCCCGGCGGCGTTCTCGGGCGTCGCGGCAACCGTCCCGAACCGGCGCAGGGGCGCGAGCGCCGGCATCGCCAGGACGAGGTTGTGGGCCAGCTGGTAGAACGGCCGCTCCGCCCCGAAGTACGTCGAGAAGGCCATCGACAGGATCACGGTGTCGGGAATCATGTTCCCGCCCGAGTGGTTGCCCACCAGCAGCGCGGGGCCGCGCTCGGGGATGTTCTCGAGGCCGCGCACGTCGGCCCGGAACCACACGGACGCCAGCAGCCACAGCCACGGCAGGTTGTCGCGGATGTAGTCCGGATCGCGCTCGCCGAGGTCCGCTCGGTGCACGTGGCGCTCCACCGTGCGTCCCACGGCCGGAAGCATGCCGCCCAGCGGCCCAGCACCTGATCTCCGCCGCACCATCGCACGACAGTACCCGTCGCGGCTCAGCCGGCGAGCAGCCCGGGGACGTCCGCGATCGAGTCGACGAGCGCGTCCGGGACGACGCCGCTCGCGCGCACCCGCTCCTCGCGGTACTTGCCGGTGCGCACCAGGACGGCGCGCAGCCCGGCACGCTGGGCGCCGCCCACGTCGGACTCGACGTCGTCGCCGACCATCACCGCGTCCGCCGGCGATGCGCCGGCCGTCGCCAGCGCCGCACGGAAGAAGACCGCCGAGGGCTTGCCGACGACCACGGCCTCGCGGCCGCTCGCGAACTCGAGCGCAGCGACGAACGCGCCGGCGTCGAGCGACAGGCCGTCCGGCGTCATCCAGTAGCGGTTCTTCTGGAGCGCGACCAGCTCGGCGCCCTCCATGATCAGCCGGAACGCGCGGTTGAGCGGCTCGAAGGCGAACTGCGCACCCAGGTCGCCCACGATCACCGCATCGACCTCGCCATCGGCCTCCGTGAGCGCGGCGAAGTCGCGCTTGACCTCCTCGTGCATGACGAGCGCAACCCGCCGATGGCCGCGCTCCAGGCAGTGGCGCACCGCGAGCGCCGCGGGGGTCACGAGCTCCTCGTCGTCGAGCTGGATTCCCAGGCGCCGCAGCTTCGCGGCGGTCGCGGCCCGCGTGTGCGTGGTCGTGTTCGTGACGAAGCGCAGCACCAGCCCCGCTGCGCGCAGCCGCACGACCGCGTCAGCAGCCCCTGGGATCGCGGCGTCCCCGACGTACAGCACGCCATCGAGATCCAGGAGCACCGCGCGGGGCATCGGTGCCGTCAACCTACCCGCCGCGGGTGCGGACGCGTCCGCACGCCCGACCGCGGCCCGGCCGAGAGGGGGATGTGGCGCTCCGAGCGCGGTTCGCGTGACGTGCCCGGTGGAGCAGGGCGCCTGCGCGGAGTACGTTGTGCAGCAGGCGCGGACGGCTGCGCTGTGATCCGGGGGGCGATCGTCCAGCGCAGCCGCCACGCGTGTGCGTGGCGCGCCGCCGGTCCAGTGGCAGCGCGCCTGATGCAACGGTAGCGCGCAAACCTGCTCAAACCTCAATGCTCAGTTGAGACTTG